>NZ_JBASOH010000136.1:0-83973 GCF_049658005.1 Azovibrio sp.
GACCATGGCCTGGAGCAGCGCGGGAACGCCCTTGCGCTCGAAGCCGCTGCCGACCAAGAGCAGCAACGGGGTGTGGCGGTCCAGCCCCAGCCTGGCCCGCTGCGCGGCGCGCCGGGCGGCGGCCCGGTCGGGATGAAAGTGGGCGGTATCGACGCCGTTGTAGATCAGCGCGATCCTGGCGGCGGGCAGGCCGTAGTAGTCCTGCAACTCCTGCGCCACCAGGCGGGAATTGCAGATGACCTGCGCGAGGGCGGGGTGTTCGAGCATGTCCCGCTCCGCCCCCAGCACATAGCGGTGATAAGGGGAAAGCCGCTGGGCCAGGCGGGCCGGAGCCGTCAGTTGACGGGCCCGATGCTCCAGCCAGGCGGCATGGACGCCATCCCCGGCCCGGAAGATCATGCAGCCGGGAATGCGTTCGTGGGACTGGGTGATCTGATAACCTCCCTGGGCCATCAGGGCCTGGGCGGCTTCGGCAAAGCTGCGATCCCGGGCGGCCCGTCCGCCCAGAAGGCGGGAATAGGGCGGGTCGCAGGTAATCTGGCGAAAGCCAGCGGCGGGCGCCCCCTCCCAGTTGCGGGTGATGAGGTCCACCTCCACCCCCTCGGCGACCAGGGCCGCCAGGGCCCGTTCCACAAACCGTTCGGCGCCGCCATAGGGGTTGTAGCGCTGGCGGATGAGGGCCAGCTTCATCGGCGGGTTTCGGCCAGCAGTTCAGCCACCGCCTGCCAGACCTGATCGACGCCGAGGCTGATCAGGCAGTCGCTTACCTTGCCGCCGCCGCACCCATCGATGCCACAGGGGCGGCAGGGATGGCGGGTGCTGCTGACGACCCGCATCGGCACCCCCCAGGGCCCCCATTGACGGTCACCGGAAGGGCCGAACAGCGCCACGACCGGAGTGCCCATCGCGGCGGCCATGTGCATCGGGGCGGAGTCCACCCCCACGAAGAGCCGGGCCCGGGCGGTGAGGGCCGCCAGTTCCTTGAGGGAGAGCTGGCCCGCCAGGGTGTGGCTGGGTTTGGCGCCCTGTTGCCGCAGCGCCGCCTGGATGGCCTCTACCAGCGCCAGTTCCGCCGGGTCCGGCGCGGCGGTCATGACGACCGGCCAGCCCCCGGCTTGCAGCCGGGCAATCAGCGCCGCCATGCCCGCCGCGCTCCAGCACTTGAAGAACCAGCGCGAGGCGGGATGAACATGAATGAAATCCCGGTCCGCCAGCCCCTCCTGGCTCAGCCAGTCAGCGATACGCTGCGTCGCCGCCTCGCCGGCCACCAGGCTGAGGCTGCGCTCCGCCGGCCCCGGCTGGATGCCGATGCGGCGCAGGGCGTCGAGATTGGCTTCGACCACATGCCGCAAGGCATTCCTGGGGTGATCGTAACGATGGCTGAAGGACTTCTTCCAGCGCTTGCCCCGCTGGCTCATGGCCGGGCCCACCGACCAGCGGGGCTGGAGCAGCCGGCATAGCCAGGCGCCGCGCCAATGCTCGGTGAGGTGCACGATCAGCTCGTAACGACCGGCCCGCAGCGTCTCGAGCAGGCGCCATTCCTCCCGGAGCCGGGCGCCCAGCCCCAGCCTCTTCCAGTTGCGCCCCACCCCCAGCACTCGATGGATGGCCGGATGCAGGCTGAGCATCTCGCGCGTGTCCTCATAAACCAGGGCATCGACCTGCGCCTCGGGCAGGGCCCGGGCCAGGGCCGAAAACACGGGGGAAGCAAGCAGCACGTCACCGTGGTGGCGTAGCTTGATGACCAGCACCCGGCGGATGTGCTGCAGGGCAATGGGGTCGGGAATCATGGGCGTCATGGGCGTCATGGGCGTCATGGTTGGGAGCCTGCCCGCCCGGCCAGGGGGAGCAACTGGGTGATGGCCTGCTGCGCCTCCGGCACGGTGATGGCGCTGACCACCCGGGCCGGGGTTTGCAGTACGACATGGGGAACGCCCCAGGGATGCCACTGGGCCGGAGGGGAATCCCCGAACATGCAGACGATGGGTTTGCCCAGCCCGGCGGCAATGTGCATGGCGCCGCCGTCGCTGCAGAACACCAGGTCGGCAAGCGAGAGACCGGCCACCAGCTCGGCCAGTGCGCCCGTGACGACGGGCAGCACGGGCAGACCGGCACAAGCGGCCAGGATGGCGGCGGCCTTTTCATCATCGCCCGGATGCAAAGGATGGTGCGCTGCGCCGGGGGACCAGAACAGCAGCACCCGCCCAATCTGGCCGGATTCCAGCACGCGGCGGATGAGTTCGGCAAACGCTTCGGCCGGCCAGCGTTGGGTCGCCTTGCGCGACGAAACATGAACCCCCAGCACGGGGCCGGGCGCGCCGGGAAATGCGGCCCATGCTAGCTGGAGACGCTGCACGACCCGGGGTTGGGGCCGCAGCGTCAGGGGGCCGGGCGTCAGGGGGCCGGGCGCCAGCGGCAGACCCAGGGGGGCCAGCAAGGCACAGCAGCGCTCCACTTCATGGGCCGGCTGACCGGGTTTGTCACGGATGATCCGCCGGGCGCCCACCATGCGGGCGTAACGCTCGCCGCCCGGGGAAGCCACGATCGCCAGGTCGATGCCGCGCCGGCGCAGGCGCAGCATGAGCCGCGCCGTTTCCAGCCAGATGCGCCACTTGCTGCTGCCGGCCGCCCGGTGTTTGGCCTTGCGATAGACGAACACTTCATCGAGGTCGGGATTGCCATACAGCACTTCGGCGTTGTAAGCGTTGACGAGGATGCCGATCCAGGCCTGGGGAAAGTGCTGGCGCAAGGCGGAGAGCATGGGCGTGGTGCACACCAGATCGCCGATATTGTCGCGGCGGATGACGAGGATTTTCATGGGCAGGAGGGACCGCTAAAGTGCAGGGACAGCACTTGTTCGTAGTCAAAGCGCAATTCCAGCCAGCGCCGCCCGGGCAGCTTCTGCTGGTACGCCAGCAGGGCGCGCAGGATGCCGGCGTGGACGATCAGCACGGCGCTGGCGTGGCCCCGGCGCTGGAGTTCGCGGACGAAATCCAGGGCGCGGTGCAAGACCTGATAGCCCGATTCGCCCCCCGGGGGCACAAAGCCGGCCGGGTCGGCGGCCCATTGCGCCAGGGCCGCAGGACCGATGTCATTCCAGCTCCGCCCTTCCCAGTCGCCAAAATGCATTTCCCACAGGCGGGCATCCATCCGGGGAGCGGGGTGCAGGGCTTCGGCCAGTTCGCGGCAGCGGCGCGCCGGGCTGGTCCACAAGGGAATTTCCGGGGGAAGCCGGGGCGCGAGCCGGGCGGCAGCCTGGGACGCGGGTTCGGCGAGTTCCAGGTCGAGGCGGCCGTAGCAGATGCCCGGGGCAAGCCGGGGTCTGGGATGCCGGACCAGAAATAGCTGCATCGCCGCGATCAGCCTGGCAGGCGGGCCAGCAGGCCCAGGTAGAAAGCCAGTTCTGCCGCTTGCTGCACGGCGCCGAGGCAGTCCCCCGTGTAGCCGCCGATCCAGCGTTTGTAAAAGCGGGCCAGACTCCAGGTCACCGCCCCTGCCAGCAGCAGCGCCATGGGCAGGCTCCAGAACGGCAGCAGCAGGCAGGGCAGCAGGGCCGTGCCCCCGGCAATGTCCAGCTCCAGCGGGGAGATGCGGCTGGCCAGAGGTCTGGACTTGGCATCTGCATCTTCACGCACATAGTCCATGGCAAACATCAGCGCGGCGGCACAGAAGCGGGAGACGGCATGGCCTGCCACGAAAGCCATGAACACCCAGGTATCCGGCAACTCCACCAACGCCATGAGACGGCCCAGCAGCGTCAGCACCAGCACCACCACCCCGAAACTGCCGACCCGGGAATCCTTCATGATTTCCAGGATGTGGCTCTTCTCCCTGCCGCTGCCAAAACCGTCGGTCATGTCCGAAAGGCCATCTTCGTGGAAGGCGCCCGTCGCCCAGACCGTGGCGGAAATCGCCAGCAGGATGGCGAGGGTCTTGGGCCAGAACAGGCTGGCGATGAGCCACACCAGGCCGCCGATCAGCCCCACCAGCAGGCCCACCGCAGGGAAGTAGCGCGAGGCCCGGCTCAGTTGCCCGGCGCCATGCCCCACCCAGTCCGGCACCGGCAGGCGGGTGAAAAAGCGCAGGGCGCCGAAAAAGTATTCCAGTTCCTGGCGGACAAGGGGATTCATGATTTTTCAGCCACGCCAGCCGATTCGAAACTGGCCATGTCGTTGAGGAAAGCCACGGCGGCCTGCAGCAGGGGATAGGCCAGGGCGGCGCCGGTACCTTCACCCAGGCGCAGGCCCAGGTCCAGCAGGGGTTGCGCATCCAGGGCGGCAAGCACGGCCGCATGGCCGGGTTCGGCGGAGCGGTGGCCAAAGACGCAGTAATCCACCAGGGCCGGGTGCAGGCGGGCGGCCACCAGGGCAGCGGCACTGACGATGAAGCCGTCGATCAAGAGCAACGCCCCGGCCTCGGCGCCGGCCAGCATGGCGCCGGCCATCATGGCGATTTCGAAACCGCCGAACTCGGCCAGCGCCGTCAGGGGCTCGGCGCTACCGGCCGGCAAGCCGGCCCGGGCGGCGGCCTGGATCAGCAGTTGCCGCTTGCGGCCCAGGCCCGCATCGTCCAGCCCCGTGCCCCGGCCGACGCAATCGCTCAGGGGAACCCCGGTCAGGACATGGGCGAGCAGGGCGGCGGCGGCGGTATTGCCAATGCCCATTTCGCCAAAGCCCAGCACATTGCAGCCCTTGGTGACCAGGGCCCGGGCCATCTCGGCGCCGCGTTCGAGGGCGGTATCCCGCTGTTCCGGACTCATGGCGGCGGTTGCGATGAAGTTGGCGGTGCCCGCGGCGACCTTGGCTTGCACCAGGCCGGCACGGGGCGCAAAGTCGTGGGCAACGCCCGCATCCACCACCGACAGGGCCAGGCCGTTGGTGCGGCAAAAAACATTGATGGCGGCGCCTCCGGCGAGAAAATTTTCCACCATCTGCCAGGTCACGTCCTGGGGATAGGCGGAAACCCCGGCCCGGGCGGCGCCGTGATCGCCGGCGAAGACCAGCATGTGGGGCGCCTGCAAGACCGGAGTCAGGCTTTGCTGCACCCATCCGGCCTGCAAGGCCAGGGCTTCCAGTCGTCCCAGCGCCCCCAGGGGCTTGGTCTTCTGGTCGATCTTTTGCTGCAGGAGCGGCTTCAGGGCCGGATCGGGAGGGTAAATCTGGAAGGGGGGCACCATGGCGCAGGGAGGACCCAAACGAAAGGAAACGCGGCATTATACGGCTCCCGAAACCGGCTTTCCTGATCTTCACCATGGCAGAACTCATCATCGGCGGTGCCCGCTCGGGCAAGAGCGCCCACGCGGAACGACTGGCCCTGCAGGCCGAAGCCCAGGGCTACCAGGTGATTTACCTGGCCACGGCCCAGGCCGGTGACGGCGAAATGGTCCGCCGGGTGGCGCACCACCGGCAACGACGGCCAGCCCACTGGCTGACCCTGGAAGAAACCCTGCACCTGGCCCGGGCGCTGGAAGCCCAGGCGACACCGGCAACCTGCCTGCTAGTGGATTGCCTGACCCTGTGGCTCACCAATCTGTTCTTTGCCGGCCAGGCGGGGTTGCAGGCCGAAGCGGGCGAGGCGCTGGCCTGCCCGCTGCTCCGGGGAGAAATCCAGGCTTTGCTGGAGGTCCTGGCGCGTCTGCCGGGCCGCATCATTCTGGTGTCCAACGAGGTGGGCTGGGGCATCGTGCCCATGGAGCGGCTATCCCGGGCCTTTGCCGATGAACAGGGGCGTCTCAATCAGCAGGTGGCGGCGGTGTGCGAACGGGTGACCCTGGTGGCGGCCGGGCTGGCGTTGCGGCTGAAATAGTTGCCATCGGCGCCAGCCTTGCGCAAACGACCCGGCCTGGCGGCACCGCTTGATCCCGATCCCGCCGGCGGGGCGACTAAGCCTCCAGATGTTGCAGGCGCCAGGCCAGCAACTGCCGGAAATCTTCCGGGTCCTTGGCGGTGACGATGGCGCCGCTGCGCGGTGCCACGGCCACTTCCAGGCGGGACAGCCAGAAACGCAGGGCGGCAACGACCAACATGCCCGGCCAGGCGCTTTTTTCCAGGGGGCCGAGGGGGCGTTCGGCGGCATAGCCTTGCAGCAGGGCTTGCAGCCTGGCTTGATCCGGCCGCCGGGCGGCATCCCGGCACCAGTCGTTAGCGCTCACGGCCAGATCGAAAATCAGGGCATCCACGCCCGCGAAGTAAAAATCCAGGATGCCGCCCAGACATTCGCCATCCCACAACACATTGTCGCGGAACAGGTCGGCATGAATCAGCCCGCTTTCCAGTTGCGCCCAGGGCAGGGCGGCATCGACCGCCAGGGCCCGGGCCAGCAGGGTTTGGGCGGCAGGTTCGAGGTGGGCTCCCAGGCGAGCGGCTGAATGGCGGCGCCAGTTCAAGTCGCGGCTGTGGGGCGGGCAGTCGGGCAGGTTCCGGGTCAGCGTGTGGAAACGGGCCAGTTGGCGGCCGATTTCGCGGCATTGCTCTGCCGAGGCAAGCTCGACGGGCGTACCGGGCAAGCGGCTGAACAGGGCGGCAGGTTTGCCGGCCAGGGGCCGCTGCAAGGCGCCAGCACGACTGCATCTGGGGCGGGGGCAGGGAAAACCGCTTGCCGCCAACTGAGCCTGCAGGTCGAGATAAAACTGCAGGGGGCCGGCTTGCAGGGCTTCGAACAGGGTCAGGACGAAGCGTCCGGCGCTGGTTTCGACGAAGTAGTTGGAATTCTCGATGCCGGCGCTGATGCCCTGGTAATCCAGCAGGCGGCCCACCGCAAAATCACTCAGCCAGGCTTCCAGTTCCGCCCGGCTGACGGGGGTGTACACCGACATGAGGCTGAGGCAGATTCAGAAGGTGCCGATCACCCACATCGGCACCCTGACCCCGGAGACGGCGGAACTACGGCTTTCCAGAGTGCCGTCACCGTCATTGTCCACCAGGTAATAGGGCTCGCCCACTTCCGGAACGATCTTCACCATGTACAGCTTGCCATGGATGCGGAACTCCTGGACCGTGCCACGCTCCTCCTTGCGGATGGTCACCTGGGGTTCCAGGGCTTCGTCGAAGGGCTGCATGTCGGGCGGCGGCGGCGGCACGGCGGGCAGGGGTTCCAGGTCGGCAGGACGATCCGCCTGGGCCCAGGCGGCGGGAGCTGCGATCAGCAGGGAAAGAAGCAGGCGGCGCATAGGGTTCCTCTAGACAGGCGGCGGATTCTATTACAGGTTGAGCATCATGTCCCGCTCGGTCGGGAGCGGCATGAAGCCCTGGGATTCGTAATGTTTGAAAATGGCTTCGACGATCTGGTCCGGCGCGTCAATGAACTGCATCAGGTCCAGGTCTTCCGGATTGATCAGGCCTTCGCTCACCAGCCGCTCCTTGAGCCAGTCCACCAGTCCCTGCCAGAAGGCCGTGCCCACCAGAATGATCGGTATCTTGCGACTCTTGCTGGTCTGGATCAGGGTCAGGGCTTCCAGGAGTTCGTCCAGGGTGCCGAAGCCACCCGGCATCACCACATAGGCGCTGGCGAAGCGCACGAACATGTACTTGCGGGCGAAGAAGTGGCGGAAGGTCTGGGAAATATCCTGGTAGGGATTGTTCTTCTGCTCGTGCGGCAGCTGGATGTTCAGGCCGACGGAAGGCGAGCGGCCATGGAAGGCGCCCTTGTTGGCCGCTTCCATGATGCCGGGACCGCCGCCGGAGATGACGGAAAAGCCCGCATCGGAGAGCTTCCTGGCAATGCACTCGGCCAGATCGTAATAGGGATGCCCGGGAGGAATGCGGGCGCTGCCGAAGATCGAAACCGCCGGCCGGATGGGGTGCAGGCGCTCAGTGGCCTCCACGAACTCTGACATAATGCCGAAGATCCGCCAGGATTCCTGCGCCGAAAAGGCCGGGGTCTTGATCTCCGGGTCCAACGTCCGGGGGATCTCCGGGTCCATCATCCGGGGCAATTTTTCACTCTTGTACATCGGTTTCCTATGGCCTTGCTCTTATTGGTGGACGGCTCGTCCTATTTATATCGTGCTTTTCACGCCCTGCCGGACCTGAGAAACCGGGAAGGATATCCCACCGGCGCCATGAAAGGGGTGCTTGCCATGCTACGCCGGCTGGAAAGCGACTTCAAGGCGGACTACAAGGCCGTGGTCTTCGATGCCAAGGGTAAAACCTTCCGCGACGACTGGTATCCGGACTACAAGGCCCACCGCCCGCCCATGCCCGAGGACCTGGTCCGGCAGATCCCGCCCATCCATGCGGCCATCCAGGCCGCTGGCTGGCCGCTGTTGATGATGGACGGGGTGGAAGCCGACGACGTGATCGGCACCCTTTCTCGCCGGGCCACCGCGGCGGGGCTGGAAACGGTGATCTCCACCGGCGACAAGGACCTGGCCCAGCTGGTCAGCCCCTCGGTGCGGCTCGTCAACACCATGACCGAGGAAATCCTCGACGAAGCCGGGGTGCTGGCCAAGTTTGGCGTGCCGCCCAGCCGCATCGTGGACTACCTGACCCTGGTGGGCGATACGGTGGACAACATCCCGGGCGTGCCCAAGTGCGGCCCCAAGACCGCCGTCAAGTGGCTGGCCCAGTATGGCAGCCTGGACGAAATCATCGCTCACGCCGCTGAAATCGGTGGCGTGGTGGGGCAAAACCTGCGCGACCACCTGCACTTCCTGCCCCTGGGCAAAAAACTGGTGACCGTCAATTGCGACCTCCCCCATCTGCCGGACCCCGAGGAGCTGGCGCCCCGGAAGCCGGATCTGGAAACCCTGAAAGCGCTCTATGATCGCTTTGAATTCCGCACCTGGAGCCGGGAGCTGGAAGGGAGCGCCGCCCCGGCCACGGCTTCCAGCACCAGCACCAGCACCAGCACCAGCACCGCCACCAGCGCCAGCGCCAGCACCAGCCCGGCCCTGCCGCTGGAAGCCGTGGCCGCTGGCGCCCACCGGGCCGCTTACGAAACCGTGCTCGACTGGGCCGCGTTCGATGCCTGGCTGGCCCGCATCCAGCACGCCGCCCTGACTGCCGTGGATACGGAAACCTCCAGCCTCGACCCCTTTGCCGCCCGCCTCGTCGGCATTTCCCTGGCCACCGAGCCGGGCATCGCCTGCTACATTCCGCTCGGCCACAAGGGGCCGGACAAGCCGCAGCAGCTTCCCTTGGAGGAAGTGCTCGCCAGGCTCAAGCCCTGGCTCGAATCCGCCCGGCACCCGAAGCTGGGCCAGAACCTCAAGTACGATCAGCATGTCTTTGCCAACCACGGCATCGCGCTGGCCGGCGTCGCTCACGACACCCTGCTCCAGTCCTATGTGCTGGAGTCGGACAAGGGCCACGACCTGGAACAGCTCGCCAGCCGCCACCTCGGCCTGGCCACCCTGTCCTACACGACGCTGTGCGGCAAGGGCGCCAAGCAGATCGGCTTCGAGCAGGTCGCCGTGCCGCAGGCCGCCGAATATGCCGCCGAGGATGCCGACATCACCCTGCGCCTGCACCAGACCCTGTACCCGCGGCTTTGTGCCGAACCCGGCCTGGCCCGGGTCTATGGGGAAATCGAGATGCCGGTCCGGGAAGTGCTGTTCAAAATGGAGCGCACCGGCATCCTGATCGACGCCGGCCTGCTGCAAAAGCAGAGCCACGAACTGGGCCAGAAGATCCTCGCCTTCGAGCAGCGCGCCCATGAACTCGCCGGCCAGCCTTTCAACCTGGGTTCGCCCAAGCAGCTGGCGGAAATCCTGTTCGAAAAGCTGGGGCTGCCGGTGAAGAAGAAGACACCGGGGGGGGCGCCTTCCACCGATGAGGAGGTGCTGAGCGAACTCGCCCTCGATTATCCGCTCCCCAAGCTGCTGCTCGAACACCGCAGCCTCTCGAAACTCAAAAGCACCTACACCGACAAGCTGCCGCGCATGGTGAATCCGGCCACCGGCCGGGTGCACACCCATTTTTCCCAGGCCACGGCGGTGACCGGCCGGCTCGCTTCGAGCGATCCCAACTTGCAGAACATCCCGGTGCGCACCGAGGAAGGCCGGCGTATCCGCGCCGCCTTCGTGGCGCCGCCAGGCTGCAGCATCGTCTCTGCCGACTATTCCCAGGTGGAACTGAGGATCATGGCGCATCTCTCCGGCGATGCGCGCCTCCTCGATGCCTTCGCCCGGGGCGAGGACGTGCACCGCGCCACGGCGGCGGAAATCTTCGGGGTTTCCCCGCAGGAGGTGGGGCCGGACCAGCGCCGGGTGGCCAAGACCATCAACTTCGGCCTGATCTACGGCATGAGCGCCTTTGGCCTGGCCCGCAACCTGGGCCTCGAACGCAGCGCCGCCCAGACCTACATCGAACGCTATTTCGCGCGCTACCCCGGCGTCGCCCGCTACATGGAGGAAACCCGGGAACGGGCGCGCCGGCAGGGCTATGTGGAAACCGTGTTCGGCCGCCGCCTGATCTTGCCGGAAATCCGGAGCAGCAACGCCAGCCGGCGCCAGGGCGCCGAGCGGGCCGCGATCAATGCCCCCATGCAGGGCACCGCCGCCGACCTGATCAAGCTCGCCATGGTGGCAGTGGAGAACTGGCTCGAAGCAGAGCAGCGGCAAAGCCGCCTCGTGCTGCAGGTGCACGACGAACTGGTGCTGGAAGTGCCCGATGCCGAACTGATGACCGTGCGCCAGCACCTGCCCGCCCTGATGGCCAGCGTCGGCCAGTTGCAAGTGCCGCTGCTGGTGGAAGTCGGGGTGGGACCGGACTGGGACGCCGCCCACTGAGACCCCGGGCGGAACCGGAATGCGCGGCTCAAGGCACCCGGCCTGGCGAATGACCGTTAAAATGGCGCCATGTCTGCCATCATCCTTGTCATCACCCACTTGCCGGACCCCGCCAGTGCCAGGCGTCTGGCCACCTCCCTGGTGGAAAACGGCCTGGCGGCCTGCGTCAATATCCTCGCGCCCTGCCACTCGGTTTACCGCTGGCGGGGCGCGGTGGAACAGGCCACGGAAATTCCCCTGTTGATCAAGACCCAGGCCGGGCGTTACCCGGAACTTGAAGCGGCAATCCGGACCCAGCACCCCTACGAATTGCCGGAAATCATCAGCTTCCCCGTCGGCGGCGGCCTGCCCGCCTACCTCGACTGGGTCGGCAAGGAAACGGAGGGCCCATGGGCCGTTTGCTGATTCTTTTCGCCTGGCTGGCCGCCCTGCTCGGCGCCGCCCCCCTGGAAGCCCAGGAATTCCTCGACCCCCAGGCAGCCTTCCGGCCCAGCGTCCGGGCCCTGGACGACCGGACCCTGGAGGTGCGCTTCGAAATTGCGCCAGGCTACTATCTGTACCGGGACAAAATCCGCTTTGCCAGCGCTGACCTCAGCCTGGGCGTTCCCGCCTTGCCACCCGGCAAGGAAAAGCAGGACGAAACCTTCGGCAAGGTGGAAGTGTTCTACCACTCGGCGCGGATCCGCCTGCCGGTCGAGCGCAACGACGCCGGTCCCCTGGCGTTCTCCCTCCAGGTCACCTCCCAGGGCTGTGCCGAAGCGGGGATCTGCTATCCGCCCCAGACCCGGACCCTGGCGGTGGAACTGCCCGCCGCAGGCAGTGTGCCGCCGGCCCTCCCCATCAGCACGAGCGGCAGCGGCGATGAAAGCGGCCTGGTCGCCGCCACCCTGGGCAAATCGGGTTTCTGGACCAATCTGCTGATCTTTTTCATCGCCGGCCTGGGGCTCGCCTTCACGCCCTGCGTGTTCCCGATGATCCCCATCCTCTCGGGCATCATCGCCGGCCAGGACCGGCACGCCGGCCGGGGCCGGGCCTTCGCCCTATCGCTCGTCTATGTGCTGGGCATGGCCCTGACCTACACCGCCGTGGGCGTCGCTGCCGGCCTGACCGGCACCTTGTTCTCCGCCGCCCTGCAGAATGTCTGGGTGCTCACCGCCTTCGCCGCCGTGTTCGTGCTGCTTTCCCTCTCCATGTTCGGCTTCTACGAGCTGCAACTACCCCCCAGCCTGCAGAGCAAGCTCTCGGAGGAATCGGGCCACCTCCAGGGCGGACGGGGTATCACCGTGTTTCTCATGGGGGCGCTCTCGGCCCTGATCGTCGGCCCCTGCGTCGCCGCTCCCCTGGCCGGCGCCCTGCTCTACATCGGCCAGACCGGCGATGCGGTGCTCGGCGGCGCCGCCTTGTTCGCCATGGCCCTGGGCATGGGCGTACCGCTGCTGCTGGTCGGCCTTTCCGCCGGCACCCTGCTACCCCGTTCCGGTCCCTGGCTGGAAGGGGTGAAGAAGGGTTTCGGGGTGGCGCTGCTGGCGACCGCGGTCTGGCTGGTGTCGCCGGTGATTCCCCCGGCCGCCCAGATGCTGGCCTATGCCGTGCTGCTGATCATCCCCGCCATCTACCTGCACGCCCTGGACCCGCTGCCGCCCCACGCCAGGGGCTGGATGCACTTCTGGAAAGGCATCGGGATCATCATGCTGCTGAGCGGTGCCGCCCTGCTGCTGGGGGCCCTGGCCGGTGGCCGCGATCCCCTGCAGCCCCTGGCCGTGTTCAAGAGCGAAGCCCGGGCGGGCGAAACCCATCTACCCTTCGAGCGGGTGGCTTCACTGGCGGCCCTGGAGGCCCGGCTGCAAAACGCTGGCAAGCCGGTACTGCTCGACTTCTATGCCGACTGGTGCGTCTCCTGCAAGGAAATGGAGCGTTTCACCTTCAGCGACCCGGCGGTGCAGGCGCGCCTGGGCCGCTTCTTGCTGCTCCAGGCGGACGTGACCGCCAACAGCGCGGCGGACAAGGCCCTGCTCCAGCATTTCAAACTGTTCGGCCCGCCCGGCATCCTCTTCTTCGACCCCGCCGGCCGGGAAATCCCCGATCTGCGGGTGGTGGGTTTCCAGGACGCCAGCGCCTTCGCCCGGGAGCTCGATCAGGCCCTGGCCCGCTGAGGTCCGGGCCGGCGTGCTAAAATTCCCGCCCTCGTCAAGCCTCCAGAAACCCTCCTGATCATGTTCTCCGGAATTGTCGCGGCCGTGGGCCGCATTACCCAGTTGACGCCCCGTGCAGCGGGCTTTCGCCTCACCGTCGAAGCGGGCACCCTGGACCTCTCCGATGTGGCCCTGGGCGACTCCATCGCCCACGCCGGCGTCTGCCTCACCGTGGTGGACAAGGCTGCCGACAACAGCAGGTACTGCGTCGATGTCTCCCCCGAGACCCTGTCTTGCACCGTGGGCCTGGCCCAGCCCGGCGAGGTGAATCTGGAGAAGGCCCTGTGCCTCAATGACCGCCTGGGCGGCCATCTCGTCTCCGGCCATGTCGATGGCGTCGGTGAAGTGCAGCGCTTTGACGCGGTGGGCGACAACCGCCTGCTGGAGATCCGCGCCCCCCACGCCATCTCCAGGTACATCGCCCGGAAGGGTTCGGTGACCGTGGATGGCTGCAGCCTCACCACCAACACCGTCGCTGGCGACGTGTTCACCATCAACCTGATTCCCCACACGCTGGAAGTGACGACCCTGAAGCACCTCGAGCCGGGCAGCCGGGTGAACCTGGAAATCGACCTGATTGCCCGTTATGTCGAGCGGATGCTGGCCTGGGAAAAAGAAAACGAGGAAAACGCCTGATGTCCCCCACCCACTCCGCCATCGCCTCCACCGAGGAAATCATCGCCGAGTTCAAGGCTGGCCGCATGGTGATCCTGGTCGATGAGGAAGACCGGGAAAACGAAGGCGACCTGGTCCTGGCCGCCGAACATGTGAGCCCCGAAGCCATCAACTTCATGGCCAGGTTCGGCCGTGGCCTGATCTGTCTGACCATTACCGAAGAGCGGGCCAAGCAACTGGGCCTGGCCCAGATGGCGCGCGACAACAAGGCCGCCTACAGTACCGCCTTCACGGTTTCCATCGAGGCCGCCGAAGGGGTCACCACCGGCATTTCCGCCCAGGACCGGGCCCGCACCGTGCAGGCCGCCGTGGCCAGGAATGCCCGCCCCGACGACATCGTTCAGCCCGGCCACATCTTCCCCATCACCGCCCGGGAAGGCGGCGTGCTGGTGCGCGCCGGCCATACCGAAGCCGGTTGCGACCTGGCCCGGCTGGCCGGCCTGGAACCCTCCTCGGTGATCTGCGAAATCCTCAAGGAAGACGGCACCATGGCCCGTCTGCCGGACCTGATCGAATTTGCCCGGGAACACGGCCTCAAGGTGGGCACCATCGCCGACTTGATCCATTACCGCGCCAGTTCCGAGACCCTGGTGGAACGGGTCACCTCGAAGCGGGTGCAGACCCCGCACGGGGAATTCACCCTGCACGCCTATGTGGACCGGGCCACCGGCGCTTCCCACCTGGCCCTGGTGAAGGGCGTGATTCCTGCCGGCGGCGAAACCCTGGTGCGGGTCCATGAACCCTTGTCCGTGCTCGATTTCATCGACCCGGCCAGCCGCCCGGCGTCCTTCAGCATCGATCAGGCCGAGGCCGCCATCGCCCGAAACGGCCACGGCGTCATCGTGCTGATGCACCGCCCCGAAGGCAGCTCTGAAATTCTGGCCCGCCTGACCGCCGAACCCGGCAGCCAGAAGCGCAATCCGAAGTGGGACCCGCGCACCCACGGCATCGGCGCCCAGATCCTGCGCGACCTGGGCGTGACCCGCATGCGCCTCTTGTCCAGCCCGCGCAAAATGCCTTCCATGACCGGCTTCTCTCTGGAAGTGACCGGTTTCGTCGCATCCCCCGAGGAGTTGAACTGACATGCCCCGTTTCGATAATGTTTATGAATACCCGGAAAACCTGGATGGCAACGGCCTCACCATCGGCATCGTCATGAGCCGTTTCAACCAGGATGTCTGCGAAGGCCTGCTTTCTGCCGCCGTGGCCGAACTGAAGCGGCTGGGCGTTGCCGATGGCGACATGAGCATTTGCACCGTCCCCGGCGCCCTGGAAATCCCCTTGACACTGCAAACCCTGGCCCAGAGCGGCAAGTACGACGCCCTGATCGCCCTGGGTGCCGTGATCCGCGGCGAGACCTATCACTTCGAAGTCGTGTCCAACGACTCCTGCCGCGCCATCATGGAAGTGCAACTGCACACCGGCGTCCCCATTGCCAACGGCATCCTCACTTGCGAAGATGACGACCAGGCCATCGCCCGCATGCAGCAAAAAGGCAGCGACTGTGCCCAGGCGGCCGTGGAAATGGCCAAGCTGCTCGATACGATCGACGAGCGCGGCACCCGCATTTAAGCCAGGAAACCCCATGACCGAACCAAAGACCTCCACCCCGACCCCGGCTGCCAAGGCTCCCGCCAAATCCCCCCGCCGCCGGGCCCGGGAATTTGCGCTGCAGGGACTCTATCAGTGGCGTGTCGGCGGTGCCGACGAAGCCGCCATCGAAGCCCACCTGCCCGAACTGGAAGGCTACAAGAAGGCCGATGCAAACCTCTGCCTGACCCTCATCCGCGGCGTGCTGCGCCAGCACGAAACCCTCGCAGGCCACCTGGCCGACGCCCTGGACCGCCCCTTCGCGGAGTTGTCCCCCATCGAGGCCAATGTGCTGCTGATGGCCACCTATGAGCTGTCCCATTTCCCGGAAACCCCCTACCGGGTCATCATCAACGAAGCCATCGAACTGACCAAGGTCTTCGGCGGCACCGACGGCCATCGTTATGTGAACGGCGTGCTCGACAAGATGGCCGCCAAGTTGCGCCGCGCCGAGGTGGAAGCCCGGCGCAAGCAATCCTGATTCCTCCCCGCCCATGGCCCTGGGTGAATTCGACCTGATCGCCCGCTACTTTGCCCGGGCCACCCCGCAGGCCGTACTCGGCCCCGGCGACGACTGCGCCCTGGTGCAGCCCGCTGCGGGCATGGATCTGGCCCTCACCACCGACCTGCTGGTGGAGGGCACCCACTTTCTGCCCGGCACCGATCCCCACGACCTGGGCTGGAAGACCCTCGCGGTGAATCTCTCCGACCTGGCCGCCATGGGCGCCCGGCCGCGCTGGGCGCTGCTGGCCCTCTGCCTGCCCGCCGCCGAGGAAGCCTGGCTGGCCGCCTTTGCCGGAGGGTTTCATGCCTGCGCCCGCGAATTCGGCGTGGACCTGATCGGTGGCGACACCACCCGGGGGCCCCTCAACCTCTGTGTCACCGCCATCGGCGAAGTCCCCGCCGGGCAAGCCCTGCGCCGTAGCGGCGCCAAGGCCGGGGACGACATCTGGATCTCCGGCCAACCCGGCCTGGCCGCGCTGGGCCTCACGCATCTGCAAGGCGGCCTGGAACTGCCGCCCCGCTGGCAGGCCCGGTGCATCGAACGCCTCCAGGCCCCCCGGCCCCGGGTCCGGCTGGGCCAGGCCCTGCGCCCCCTGGCCCACGCCGCCATCGACATCTCCGACGGCCTGCTCGCCGACCTGGGCCACATCGCCCGGGCCTCGAAGCTGCAAGCTCAGGTCATCCTCGATCAGCTGCCCCTCCTGCCCGAAGGCGTGGACCGGGTTGCCGCCATGGATGCCCTGCTTTCCGGCGGTGATGACTACGAACTCTGCTTTACCGCCCCCTCCCGCCAGCGCCTGGCCCTGGGCTGCATCGCCGCCGACCTGGACCTTCCCCTGTGGCGCATCGGCAGGATGGTAGCGGCCAAGCCGCTGGGCGATGTCCTGCTCATGGACGCAGACGGCCGGGTGATTCCCCACGAAAGACAAGGTTATGAGCACTTCGTCAATTGAGCTTCGGCGCAAATGCTTCACGCCGCGCTGCTACCAGGCCGGAATCCACGCTTTTAGCCCGGTTGCAAGCGGCCGGACTGCTGTCTTGATCCATCGCCGGGCAAGGCTGCCAGACCCGGAAGTCAATTCAACCGCCGTCCCCTCCTGCCCCCCGGAATAGCATCGTGACCCCCGCCTTCGTCATCCCCGATCTCGACACCGGCCTCAGCCTGATCGCCCAGTTTCCCTTGGCCAATCCATCCGTCGCCCTGGAACAGATCAATCAGATGCTCGATGCCATGAAGGCGCAACCGCCCAGCTCCGATGTCTATCTGGCGATTCTCGAACAGATCCGGGCTCCCCTTAGCCTCGTGGCCGAGGAAATCGCCCGCAGCTACCATGACAAACCCCTGCCGCTGGAGGAGCTGGAAGAAAGCCGTTTCATGAGGGTGGTGGAGACCTGGCGCAAGATCGGACGGGCCTACAACCAGTGTGCCCAGGGGATACATGCGGACCCCGGGGATCCCGACTATGCCACCTACCTGGCCGGCATCCTGCACCGCAACATCCACTACACCGGCGCCATCATCCACGAACATTACCGGGCCCGCCAGGAACTGCCCCGGGGCATCTGGCTGGACCTGCACGGCTACTATGAAACCGCCGAGGAACTGGGCGTGGCCACGGAGCCGGTGGTGGACCCGCTGGAAAGGGAGCAGCACACGACCCACTGTGCTGCCGCCTATGTCACCCTGCTGCTGATTGAAATCGCCAGTCCCTACAGCCACAGTGTCCGGGACCAGAACCTGATCCGGCGCTGGGCCAGCCTCTGGGCCCCCCTGGTGGCGGTGCTGCCCGTGGACTCGGATCTGGAAGTTCCCCCCTTCGTGGTGGACCTGATGCAGGACAAGGCTCTGCACCCGGCGAGCAACGGCATGGTGGCAGATTCCGCCCGGCGCCTGGACACTTCCCGCCTGGCCATCCAGATCGCCCAGATCCAGGCTCAGCTCAAGCAACGGGTGCTGCCTTCCCAGCTCGGCCTGGGCGAGGAAACCAACAATCACGCCCGCAAGCTGCTGGAGCGGCTCTCCGGTCCCTGGACCCAGACTTCGATTCCCCGCCGCTTCCGGCGCTATGCCACCAGTGGCCGGGTCAAGGTATGCTGCGGTTTCGAGGCCATGCATCTGGCCATTTCCGGTACCGTTTTCAGCCAGCCGGAAGCCGCCCGGACCTATTCCCGCATGGATTTCGAGGACATGGCCACCTTCCGCTTCATGGTGGAGCCGGAGCAGACGCTGCACATCCGCCAGTCCAATCTGGATTTTCCCGTGGATCAGTGGGAAGTCATCAACCATTCAGCCAACGGCTTCCGCCTGGGCCGCTCCATGGCCGGCCAGAAGATGGCCCACGGCCAGTTGCTGGCCCTCTTCCCCCATGATGGCGAACGCTATCTGCTCGGCGAAGCCAGCTGGCTGATGCAGGAGAACAGTGAAGGCAGCCTGATCCTGGGCGTCTCGGTGCTGCCGGGCATACCCAAGGCCGTTGCCGTGCGCCCCAACGACTCAGCCAAGGGCAACGCCGAGCCCTATGTGCGCGCCTTCATGCTGCCCGACGTCAAGGCCATCAACGCCCCTCCCGCCCTGATCCTGTCCTCCGGGCTGTACCGGCCCGAGCGCAGCATGTCCCTGTCCTGCGACGGCGCAATCCACAAGGTGACCCTCAAGAGCCTCCTGCACCGGGGTATGGATTTCGACCGGGTCAGTTTCACGATCGATGCCTGAACCCGGGGGCTCAGGCCCTCACGCTCTCACGCCCTCAGGCGCTGAACCTGTTCGCCATGGTGTTCGCCATGACGCAGGCGACTGGCCGGGAAGCGGGCGGCAAAACGGCTGCCTTTGCCCGGCTGGCTCTCGACTTCCAGCACTGCCTGGTGATGGCTGAGGACATGCTTGACGATGGCCAGTCCCAGTCCTGTCCCGCCAGTTTCTCGCGAACGACCGCGATCCACCCGGTAAAAACGCTCGGTCAGGCGGGGAATATGTTCGGCTGCGATCCCTGGCCCGGTGTCGGTGACCGAAAACACGCCAGCCGATGGGGTCCCCTGCCAGCAAATCCGGATTTCGCCGCCGGTCTGGGTGTAGCGGATGGCATTGGTCACCAGATTGCTGAAGGCGCTGCGCAATTCCTGAGGATTGCCCTGGAGCTGAAGATAGCCTTCGACATTCAGGGTGATGCGGTGCCGTCCGGCTGACAGCACCTCGGCATCCCGCTGTAAAGTGTGGAACAGGGGTTCCAGGTCCACCACTTCCTCCCTTTGGGCGACCGCCGTGGATTCCAGAACGGAGAGGGTGAGCAGGTCCTCGATCAGGCGCTGCATGCGGTGGGTCTGTTCGGCAATCAAACCGATGTAATGCTGGACCTGGGCCGGGTCTGGCTTCAGTTCCGGGTCGGAGAGCATTTCGGCGAAACCCGCCACCACGGTCAGGGGCGTCTTCAATTCGTGGGAAACATTGGCGACGAAATCCCGACGCATGACATCCAGACGTTCCTGATCGCTCACGTCACGGGACAAAAGCAGGTTTTCTCCCACCGCATAGCTGACCACCTGGACCAGCAGGGTCTGGCCCGCACAGCGCGGATTGGCAAATACGAGGGGGGCCTCAAAATCGCCCCGTTCGACATAACTGACGAAATCGGGCTGGCGGATCAGGTTGGTGAGCGCCTGGCCCCGGTCGTGGGCTTGATCCAGCTGGAAATGTGCGGCTGCGTTGGTGTTGATCCACTCGATCTGGCGATGCTGGTTGAAGATGATGATGCCGTCGGGAAAAGCCTGGACTGCCCGGCGGAAACGCTCCAGGGCATCGGACAGCAGATATTGCTGCGCCGTACGGCGCCGGGAGTGGCGATGCAGGCTGGCGAAAACATGATTCCACAGCCCACGCCCATGCGGCACCGGCTGGTCTGGCGGCCCCTCCAGCCAGCGCTGCAGGCGCAACAGATTGATGAAATGAAAGACGCCGATCAACAGCAGCCCCCCGGCCAGGGCGGCCAGAGCCCAGATCCCTCCCGCCATGATCCAGATGGGCAGCACCACCAACAGGCCCAGCGCGGCCAGGGAAAACAGTGCGTTGAACCAGAGCGAGATCAAGCGAATCCCATATCAGTCCGGATGCACGGAAAAGCGATAGCCGCTGCCCCGCACCGTCTGGACCAGCCGGTCATGGCCCGTGATTTCGAGCGCGCAGCGCAGACGGCGGATGTGCACATCCACGGTGCGTTCTTCCACGAATACATGATCGCCCCAGACCTGATCCAGCAACTGGGTGCGGCTGTGGACCCGCTCCGGGTGCGTCATGAAAAAATGCAGCAGGCGGAATTCGGTGGGCCCCAGGACGATGGACTTGCCGTTGCCGCTGACCCGGTGGGTGACCGGATCCAGGGACAGCCCTTCGACTTCCACGGCGTCTTCCGTCATCTGGGGCGCCCGGCGGCGCAGGACGGCCTTGATCCGGGCCATCAATTCGCGAGGAGAAAAAGGCTTGGTGATGTAGTCATCGGCCCCGGCTTCCAGGCCAGCTACCTTGTCGACCTCTTCAGAGCGGGCGGTGAGCATGATGATGGGCACCTCCCGGGTCCGCTCGTCGGCACGAAACCGCCTGGCCAGCTGGATGCCGGAGATACCCGGCAGCATCCAGTCCAGCAGGATCACATCGGGAACGGAATCCCGTACCTGCTGCAAGGCCTGCTCTCCGTCATCGGCCCGTAGCACCGAATGCCCGGCAAGCTGCAGGTTGGCGGCAATCAGTTCCTGAATCGCCGGTTCGTCTTCAACGACGAGAATGCTGGCAGGCATCGCGCTATGACTTCCCGATTTATTTGGTTACCCGATGCAGTTTATGAAGACAAGGTTACTGCATGATGACAGCCCGCAAGACGCGGGACAACTAGGTTAAACTATTCCCCCTTGAAGAGGAGCCCCCATGGCCGGTCTCGACAATTCCACCCCGATCCCCGAAGAAATCCGGCTGCACCAGCAGTCCCGTATCCTGGAAATTGCGTATCCGGGGGGAGAACGCCATCACCTGAGTTGCGAATTCCTGCGTGTTTTCACCCCATCCGCCGAAGCACGAGGCCATGGTCCCGGTCAGGAAAAGCTGCAGGCCGGCAAAAAGGACGTGGAGATCCTGCGCATCGAGCCGGTCGGCAATTACGCCCTGCGCTTCATCTTTTCCGACGGGCACGATTCCGGCCTCTACTCCTGGGACCTGCTCTACAACCTGGGCCGGCACCGCGATCAACTCTGGCAGGAATACCTGCATCAGCTCGAAAAACAGGGCCTCTCCCGGGAGCAAGCCGGGGATGGCCCCAATCCCTCCACCCCCTGTGGAAAGCCTTGATGTCATGAGCGATCACACCACCCATTTTGGTTTTCAGAAAGTCGATGAAAGCGCAAAGGCCCGCAAGGTCGCGCAGGTCTTCGATTCCGTTGCCCGCCGTTATGATCTGATGAACGACCTGATGTCCGGCGGCCTGCACCGCCTGTGGAAGGCTTTCACGATTGCCCAGAGCGGCGTGCGGGAAGGTTCCCGAGTGCTGGATATTGCCGGCGGCACCGGCGATCTGGCCTTGGCCTTTGCCAGAAAGGTGGGTAAGCGCGGACTGGTGGTGCACACCGACATCAACAACGCCATGCTGGCCCGGGGCCGCGACCGGCTGCTCGACAAAGGCTTCCCCACGCCGGCCACCCAATGCGATGCGGAATTCCTTCCTTTCCCCGCGGATTCCTTCGACTGCGTCACCGTTGCCTTCGGTCTGCGCAACATGACCCACAAGGACAAGGCCCTGGCCGAGATGCACCGTGTGCTCAAGCCCGGGGGCCGGCTGCTGGTGCTGGAATTCTCCCGGGTCTGGAAACCCCTGAGCCCCCTTTACGACTTCTATTCCTTCCAGGTCATTCCCCGGGTCGGCCAGGTGGTCGCCCAGGATGCCGCCAGCTATCAATATCTTGCCGAGTCCATCCGCATGCACCCGGATCAGGAAACCCTGAAGGGCATCATGGCAGCGGTGGGGCTGGAGAAGGTCGAGTATTTCAACTTGTGCCTGGGGATCGTTGCCCTGCACCGGGGCTACAAGTTCTGATGAACCCCGGTCTCCTGGTATTACCCATGGTGTTGTCATGATGCTGCCCATGATCTCCAGTTCCCTCATCAGCCGGGCCCTCAATCATCTGCTCCAGGGGGCCGGATGGGCCCGCCTGCGTTTGCGCCCCTTCGCAGGTCAAACCCTGTGCATCCAGCCGGGTCCGCTGACTTTTTATTTCGGCATCGGCACCGAAGGGAATTTCCATGCCGTGGAGGCGGCAACCACCCCGGAGGTCAGCATCAGCCTGGATGCCTCTCCCCTGCAGTTGCTCCTGGGTCCTGAAATGCTCATGCAGCAGGCGCGTATCAGCGGCAATGCCGAATTCGCCGAGACCCTGAGCTTCGTTTTCCGCAACCTGGAATGGGATGTAGAGGCGGACCTGGCGCCCTGGCTCGGTGATGTCCCCGCCCATCGCCTGGTGCTGGCGGGCCAGACCCTCAAGACGCATCTGCAACAGAGCGCCAGCCGATTTTCCGCCAATGTCACCGAGTACCTGCTGCATGAATCCCACCTGCTGACGCCGGCCCCGGCATTGCAACAATTCAGCACGGATCTGCTCAACCTCCGGGATGATCTGGCCCGCCTGGAAAAGCGGCTACAGATGCTCGAGCGCCGCTAGGCACGTCTGCCGCCGCCACCCGCGCCGCCACCCGCGTCACCGTCCTGCACCCCACCGTCCTGCACCCCCATGAAAATGGCAGCCCGGAGGCTGCCATTTTGTCTTGCTGCTCGCCAGATGCTTAGCTTGCCAGATGCTTAGTGGATGGCGTTCTTCATCTTCTGGATGGCCTGGAGCTGAGCGATGGCCTGGGCCAGCTCGGCTTCGGCAGAAGCAAAGTCCATTTCGCCCTTGCGGTTGGCCAATGCTTCTTCGGCGCGCCTCTTGGCTTCCAGCGACTTGGCTTCATCCAGGTCAGCGGCACGGATGGCGGTATCCGCCAGCACGGTAATCATGTGCGGCTGGACTTCCAGCATGCCGCCCGAGACATACACCATCTCGAAGCGATCCTCGTCAGGCACCTTCAGGCGAACGGTACCGGGCTTGATCCGGGTCAACAGCGGCGTGTGCCGCGGCATGATGCCCAGTTCGCCGGCTTCGCCGGGGAATACTGCGAACTCGACGCGACCGGAGAAAATTTCTTCATCGGCACTCACCACGTCCACATGTACAGTCATTGCCATAGCAGGCTCCCTTCCTCAACGGGCTGCATCATTGCAGCGTCTTGGCCTTTTCGACGGCTTCTTCAATGGTGCCGACCATGTAGAACGCCTGTTCGGGCAGATGGTCGTAGTCGCCGTTGACGATGCCCTTGAAGCCCTTGATGGTTTCCGCAAGCGGCACATACTTGCCCGGGGAACCGGTGAACACTTCGGCCACATGGAAAGGCTGGGACAAGAAGCGCTGAATCTTGCGGGCACGGGCCACGGCCAGCTTGTCCTCGGGAGACAGTTCGTCCATGCCCAGAATGGCGATGATGTCGCGCAATTCCTTGTAACGCTGCAGGGTCATCTGCACGGCACGGGCCACGGAGTAGTGCTCCTCGCCCACCACCTGGGGGTCCAGCTGACGGGAGGTGGAGTCCAGGGGGTCCACGGCGGGGTAGATGCCCAGGGAGGCGATGTCCCGGGACAGCACGACGGTGGAGTCGAGGTGCAGGAAGGTGGTTGCAGGAGACGGGTCGGTCAAGTCATCCGCGGGCACATACACAGCCTGGATGGAGGTGATGGAACCCACCTTGGTGGAGGTGATCCGTTCTTGCAGGCGGCCCATTTCTTCAGCCAGGGTAGGCTGGTAGCCCACGGCGGAAGGCATGCGGCCGAGCAGGGCGGAGACTTCGGTACCGGCCAGGGTGTAGCGGTAGATGTTATCCACGAAGAACAGGATGTCGCGGCCTTCATCACGGAAACGCTCGGCCATGGTGAGGCCGGTCAGGGCCACGCGCAGACGGTTGCCGGGGGGTTCGTTCATCTGACCAAACACCATGCCCACCTTGTCGAGCACGTTGGATTCCTTCATTTCATGATAGAAATCGTTCCCTTCACGGGTCCGCTCACCCACGCCGGCAAACACGGACAGACCGCTGTGTGCCTTGGCGATGTTGTTGATGAGCTCCATCATGTTCACCGTCTTGCCCACGCCGGCGCCGCCGAACAGGCCGACCTTGCCGCCCTTGGCGAATGGACAAACCAGGTCGATCACCTTGATGCCGGTTTCGAGCAGATCCACGGAGGGAGACAGCTCGTCGAACTTGGGCGCAGGCTGGTGAATGGAACGGCGCTCGTCGGTGGCGATCGGACCGGCTTCGTCGATGGGACGGCCCAGCACGTCCATGATGCGGCCCAGGGTTGCGTTGCCGACCGGAACGGAGATCGGTGCCCCTGTGTTGTTCACCTTCATGCCGCGGCGCAGGCCGTCGGAAGAACCCATGGCAATGGTACGCACCACGCCATCGCCCAGCTGCTGCTGTACTTCGAACGTCAGGCCCTTTTCGGCCATGTCGTGTTCGCTGCCGGCATCAACCACCAGGGCGTCATACACTTTGGGCATGGCATCGCGGGGGAACTGGATATCCACCACGGCGCCGATGCACTGAATGATCGAACCTTGACTCATTTTAAATCCCCAATATCAATTAGCTTAAACCGCTGCCGCGCCGCTGACGATCTCGGACAATTCCTTGGTGATCGCTGCCTGGCGGGCCTTGTTGTACACCAGCTTCAGTTCGCCGATCACGTTCTTGGCATTGTCGGAGGCCGACTTCATCGCCACCATCCGGGCGGACTGCTCGGAGGCCATGTTTTCAGCAACTGCCTGATAAATCATCGCTTCCACGTAGCGCACCAGCAGTTCGTCGATGACGGACCGGGCGTCCGGCTCATAGACGTAGTCCCACTTGGTGGTGGTGGAACCCACGGCTTCACCGGACAAGGGCAGCAGCTGCACGATCATGGGTTCTTGCTTCATGGTGTTGATGAAGCGGGTGAAAGCGATGTGCACGGCATCGATCTCGCCTGAAAGATAGGCATCCAGCAGAACCTTGACGGGTCCGATCAGCTTTTCCAGGTGCGGGGTATCGCCCAGGCTCGCGGCGTGGGAGACGACATTGGCGCCGGAACGCATCATGAAGCCGAAGCCCTTGTTGCCGATGCAGGTGGCGCGCAACTTGACGCCGGCTGCATCCCATTCCTTCATCCTGGTCAGGACCTGACGCAGCACGTTGCTGTTCAGACCGCCGCACAAGCCCTTGTCGGAAGTGATCACGATGATGCCGACATTCCTGACGTCACGGTGGATCAGGAAGGGGTGTTTGTATTCAGTAAGCGCATGGGACAGGTTGCCCGCCACACGCCGGATCTTCTCGCCATAGGGGCGGGCAGCACGCATCCGGTCCTGCGCCTTGCGCATTTTGGATGCGGCCACCATTTCCATGGCCTTGGTGATCTTGCGCGTATTTTCTACGCTCTTGATCTTGTTACGAATTTCCTTGCCGCTCGGCATGGCGCTCTCCCCGTTGGATTAGACCCAGGTGCCCTTGAAGGTGGTAATGGCGGCCGCCAGTTGCTGCTCGGATTCGCCGTCCAGATCCTTGGTCGTTTCCATCTTGTCCATCACGCCGGCCGCATTCTGCTTCAGGTAGGCCAGCAAGGCCTTCTCGAATTCGAGCGCACGCTTGACTTCCACGTCGTCGTAGAAGCCCTTGTCGGCCGCATACAGGGTCACGGCCATCTCGGAGACGCTCATGGGAGAATACTGGGCCTGCTTCATCAGCTCGGTCACCATGCGGCCACGCTCCAGCTGCTTGCGGGTGGCCTCGTCCAGGTCGGAGGCGAACTGGGCGAAGGCAGCCAGTTCCCGGTACTGGGCCAGGGCCAGACGCACACCGCCGCCCAGCTTCTTGATGATCTTGGTCTGCGCCGCGCCACCGACGCGGGAAACGGAGATACCGGCGTTGATGGCAGGCCGGATACCCGCATTGAACAGGTCGGTTTCCAGGAAGATCTGGCCGTCGGTGATGGAGATGACGTTGGTCGGCACGAAGGCGGAAACGTCGCCGGCCTGGGTTTCGATCACGGGCAGGGCGGTCAGGGAACCGCTCTTGCCCTTGACGGCACCATTCGTCAGTTTTTCAACCCATTCTTCGGAAACGCGGGCAGCGCGTTCCAGCAGGCGGGAGTGCAGGTAGAACACGTCGCCAGGGTAGGCTTCCCGGCCGGGCGGCCGGCGCAGCAGCAGGGACACCTGACGGTAGGCCCAGGCCTGCTTGGTCAGATCGTCATAAACGATCAGCGCGTCTTCGCCGATGTCGCGGAAGTACTCGCCCATGGTGCAACCGGAGTAGGGAGCGATGTACTGCAGCGCCGCGGATTCGGAAGCGGTGGCAGCCACGACGATGGTGTATTCCATGGCGCCGTGCTCTTCGAGCTTGCGCACCACGTTGGCGACGGTGGAAGCCTTCTGGCCGATAGCCACATAGATGCACTTAACGCCGGAGCCCTTCTGGTTGATGATGGCATCGACCGCCACGGCGGTCTTGCCGGTCTGACGGTCACCAATGATCAGCTCGCGCTGGCCGCGCCCCACGGGCACCATGGCGTCGATGGATTTCAGGCCGGTCTGAACGGGCTGGGACACCGACTTGCGCCAGATCACGCCTGGTGCAACCTTCTCGATCTTTTCGGTCAGCTTGCTGTTCAGGGGGCCCTTGCCGTCGATGGGGTGGCCCAGGGAATTCACCACGCGGCCCAAGAGTTCGGGACCCACGGGAACTTCCAGGATGCGGCCGGTACACTTGACGGTGTCGCCTTCGGAAATCTGCTCGTATTCACCCAGAATCACAGCGCCGACAGAATCGCGCTCCAGGTTCAGGGCCATGCCGAAGGTGTTGCCGGGAAATTCCAGCATTTCACCTTGCATGACGTCCTGCAGACCATGAACGCGGCAGATGCCGTCGCTCACGGACACAACGGTACCCTGCGTGCGGGTTTCAGCGCCCACGTTCAGGTTTTGAATCTTGCTTTTGATCAGCTCGCTGATCTCGGACGGATTCAACTGCATATAAATCTCCTAGTTCTTGAGCGCCGTGGCCATGGCTTCGAGCTTGCCGCGCACGGAAGCATCCAGCACCTGGTCACCCACCGCCACCCGTACGCCACCGATAAGACCGGCATCGACCACGACGGTCGGCACGAGCCTGGTTTTGAAATGTGCTTCCAGTTGAGGCATCAGGGCCGAAAGATCGGCGTCAGCCAGAGGGAAAGCGGTTTGCACCACGGCCTCCTTGACGCCTGCATCGGCGGCCTTCTGCGCTTCGAACAGGGCGGCAATTTCCGGCAGCAGTGTCAGGCGCTCATTGTCCGCGAGGACGCGAATGAAATTGCCGAGCACGGCATCATTGTCTTCAGCCAGCGAAATGAACAGCTGGGCGACCTGCTCGGCAGACAGTTTGGGATTGCCGATCACCTCGGCCATCTCCGGGTCCCGGGCGATCATGGCCAGGCGCTGGAGGCGCCCGGACCAGGCATCCAGTGTCCCCGTTTCCTTGGCCGTGCGGAACACGGCTTCGGCATAGGGGCGGGCGACGGTGACATTTTCAGCCATAAGCGTCACAGATCCTGTTTGATTGCAGACAGCAATTCGGCATGGGCCCTGGCATCGATCTCACGGCGCAGGATTTTTTCGGCGCCTGCCACAGCGAGGCTTGCCACGGATTCCCGCAGTTGTTCCCTGGCGCGCACGATTTCCTGTTCTGCAGCGGCCTTGCCGACGGTCACGATGCGGTCGGCTTCGATCTTCGCCTGGCTCTTGGCCTCTTCGATGATCTGGGCGGCACGCTTTTCGGCTTGGGCCAGGAGTTCGGCAGACTTTTCCTTGCCGGCGCGCAGGGCTTCTGCGGATCGCCTGGTAGCCAGTTCGAGATCGTGTTTACCGCGTTCAGCGGCAGCCAGACCGTCCGCGACCTTTTTCGCGCGCTCGTCGAGTGCCTTCACGATGGGCGGCCATACGAATTTCATCGTAAACCACGCCAGAATGAAGAACACAACGAGCTGGGCGAACAGCGTTGCGTTCAGATTCACGGTTTCAGTCCCCCTTTAAAGAGTTGATGGGGAGCCGATTAAAGCTTGAAGGGGTTGGCGAAGGCGAACATCATCGCGATACCCACGCCGATCAGGAAGGCGGCGTCGATCAGACCGGCGAGCAGGAACATCTTGGTCTGCAGTTCATTCATCAGCTCAGGCTGACGGGCGGAGGCCTCGATGTACTTGCCACCCATCAGGCCGATGCCGATACAAGCACCGATTGCACCCAGACCGATGATCAGACCGGCAGCCAGCGCGACAAAACCCAAAACTTGTTCCATGACAACTCCTTGCTAAGTTAAAAAGTAAAACAAAGTTAAAAAAACGTGAAACTACAAAATCTCAGTGCGATTCGTGGGCCTGACCGATATACACCAGGGTCAGCATCATGAAGATGAAGGCTTGCAGCACCACGATCAGGAGGTGGAAGATGGCCCAGGCGGTACCCGCAACCACATGGCCTGCCCACAGCAGGGGGCCGGTCAGGCCGGCACTGCTCCAGGCGGCACCCATCAGGGCGATCAGCATGAAGACCAGTTCGCCGGCATACATGTTGCCGAACAACCGCATGCCATGGGAAATGGTCTTGGCCAGGAATTCGATGATCTGCATGGCAAAGTTGATCGGATACAGCAGCGGATGACTCCCGAAGGGAGCGGTGAACAGTTCATGCACCCAGCCGCCCACGCCCTTGATCCTGATGTTGTAGTAAAAGCAGATCAGCAACACGCCGATGGCCATGCCCAGGGTGCTGTTCAGGTCGGCGGTGGGAACCACGCGCAAAAAGGCGTGATGGTTGCCCGTCACGGTCTGCCAGAGCAGGGGCAGCAGATCCACCGGCAGGAAGTCCAGGGCGTTCATCAGGAAGATCCAGATGAAGACCGTCAGGGCCAGCGGCGCCACGAATTTGCGCGATTCTTCGTGATGAATGATGCCCTTGGCCTGGTTGGCAACCATCTCCATGACGATTTCAACGGCCGCCTGCATGCGCCCGGGAACACCGGAAGTAACGCGGGATGCCACGCGCCACATCGCGAACAGACCCAGAACCCCCATCAGCACCGAGAAGGTGAGGGTATCCAGGTTGATGATGCTGAAATCGATGATCGAAGTCTGGGGATGACCACTGGAATTGAGGTGGGTCAGGTGGTGGGAGATGTACTCGCTCGCGGTTGGACCGTGTGCTGCAGCTGTTTCAGTAGCCATGTCAGGATTTCTTCCAAAAAGCAAAAAAACTTACTTGCAATACAACCGCCATTCCGATCAGCAGGCTGGGCCAGTGCATGTCCGGATAGATTTTCATGGCGATTGCCAACAATCCTATGGTTGCTGCGACCTTGATGAACTCGCCGATGAAGAAGTGCGCCGGGAGAGATACCCCCGGCCGCTTCGACACCGCTTTCAGACGCAGGGCAAACCAGGCGCTGGGCAGGATGCAGGCAATCCCCGCCAGGCCCGCCGAAATTGCTCCCCGCGTTCCAACGCTCAAACCGGCAATCAACACCATGAGCATGGTGGCACCAAGTTGCAGATAAATTGCTTTGATCATGGCGATTTGCGGATTTTGCCGGCTGCCGCATACAAAACCGAAATAATATAAGACTTGAGGCTGTTTTCGTCAAACGAAATGTCAGCATCTCGTGAGTTTTACGGCATCGTGGCAAAAATCCCCTGGTGGTCAGCGCAACCGCCCGAGCAGGCCTTCGAGCTGATCCAGGTCCGCGAATTCAATGGTGAGCTTGCCGGCTCCCTTCTTGTTGGCACGGATATTGACGGCAGTCCCCAGGACGTCTGAGAGTTCCTCCTCCAGGCGCAGCAGGTCCCGATCCGGCTGCCGTGCCTCCGCCTTGGCGGGCGGATTGAGCTGGCGCTGGACCAGGCGCTCGGTTTCGCGCACCGACAGGCCCTTGAGCACGATCGACTGGGCCAGTTGCACCTGTTCCGCACCGCCCAGCGGCAACAGGGCCCGGGCATGTCCCATGTCCAGCTTGTTTTCCATGAGCAGGGTCTGCACGGGTTCGCACAACTGCAGCAGGCGCAATAAATTGGAGGCCGCCGGGCGGGAACGTCCGACGGCATCGGCGGCCTGCTGATGGGTCAGATTGAATTCGTCCACCAGGCGCTGCAGGCCCATGGCTTCTTCCAGGGGATTGAGATTTTCCCGCTGGATGTTTTCGATCAGGGCCATGGCCAGGGCCTGTTCGTCGGGAATATCCCGCACCAGCACCGGCACTTCGGTCAGGCCGGCCCGCTGGGCGGCCCGCCAGCGGCGCTCCCCGGCGACGATCTCGTAACGCTCGGCCCCCGGGGTTGCGTCGATGGCCCGCACCAGGATCGGCTGCATGATGCCCTGGGCCCGGATCGAGGCGGCCAGTTCGGCCAGGGAGGCCTCGTCCATGTGGGTGCGGGGCTGATACTTGCCCGGCCGCAGCCGGTCAATCGGCAATTCCCGTTGTTCGTCGGCCCGCTTCTCGCTGCTGGCCGACAGCAGGGCATCCAGGCCCCGCCCCAAACCTTTCAACTTCATGCCAATACCTCACGGCCCAGTATTTCCTGGGCCAGCGCCACATAGGCCTGGGCGCCCCTGGAACTCTTGTCGAATGCCAATACCGGCTTGCCATAGGAGGGCGCTTCGGCCAGCCGGACATTACGCGGCACGATGGTGTGGTACACCTTGTTGCCGAAGTGGCGTTCGAGTTCGCTGGAAACCTGCTGGGTCAGCGTGCTCTGGGGGTTGTACATGGTGCGCAGCAGACCTTCGATCTCGAGGCGGGGATTGAGATGCGCCCGGATTTTCTTCAGGGTTTCCACCAGATCGGAGAGCCCTTCCAGGGCGTAATACTCGCACTGCATGGGAATCACGACCGAATCCGCCGCCACCAGGCCATTCACGGTGAGCATGTTGAGGGCAGGGGGGCAATCGATCAGCACGAAGTCGTAGGGGGCATCCTTGAGGGCATCCCGCAACCGGAATTCGCGCCGTTCCAGTTCGATGATTTCCACCTCGGCACCGGCCAGTTCGCGGTTGGCCGGCAGCACTGCAAAACCGAAATCCGTGGGCAAGGCGGCCTCGGCGAGGCTCACCTGGCCGAGCAACACCTGGTACACGGTCGGCAAGGCTTCCTTCTTGGTGATGCCCGCGCCAGTGGTGGCATTGCCTTGGGGGTCCAGGTCGATCAGCAGGACCTGGCGCCCTTCCTGGGCCAGACTGGCGGCCAGATTCACCGCCGTGGTGGTCTTGCCCACGCCGCCTTTCTGGTTGGTAATGGCTAACACTTTCATGGTCAATACCTTTTCATGCCTGCTGCAACTCATTCAGCCTGCAAAATCACGAGATGCCGGGCGGCTTCGAGGCCGGGCACCGCCAGAAAGTGGAGGGCGCTCAGCTTCACGCCGGCGGGCAGGGCGGCCAATTCCTGATCCGGCTGCTGGCCTTTCATGGCCAGCCAGCAGCCCTCAGGAGCCAGCAAGGGCCGGGTGAGGCGGACGAAATCCGCCAGCTCGGCAAAGGCCCGGGACGTGATCATGGCATATCTGCCATTCATTTCCTCCACCCGGGCATGACGGGCCTCCACATTGGCCAGGCCCAGTTCGATGGCCGCCTGACGCTGGAAAGCGGCTTTCTTTTGCACCGCATCCACCAAGGTCACCTGCAGGTCGGGCCGGGCAATGGCCAGGGGGATGCCCGGCAAGCCGGCGCCACTGCCCACATCGAGCAGTTCCGGGCCGGTGACCCAGGGCAGGATGGCCAGGGAATCGAGCAGATGGTGGGACAACATCCGGGCCGGGTCCTTCAGGGCGGTGAGATTGTACGTCCGGTTCCATTTCAACATCAGGTCGCGATAGGCCAGGAGCTTGTCCACCGCCCCTTCGGGCAGGACCAGCCCCATGGCCGCGACATCCCGGTTCAGTCGTTCCCGCTCACTCATGGCTTCACCGGGCGCCCCTGGCGCTTCAACTGGATCAGCAGCAGGGAAATGGCAGCCGGGGTGATGCCCTGGATGCGCCCGGCCTGGCCCAGGGTCCCGGGTTTGTACTGCGCCAGCTTCTGCTGCACCTCCCGGGAGAGGCCGGGCACCTGGCTGAAATCCATGTCTCCGGGCAGAGGAGTTTCCTCATAGGCGGCGGCCCTGGCCACCTCATCCTGCTGCCGGTCGATATAACCTTGATACTTGGCCTGGATGTCCAGTTGCTCGATGATCAGAGGGTCCTGAACGCCTTCCCCGGCCTGAGGCAGGGTCATCAGATCCGGATAGCTGACTTCGGGACGGCGCAGCAGGTCGAACAGGGTGTACTCCCGCTCGATGGCCTTGCCCAGCACCCGCTTTGCCTCGGCCGCCGGCAGGATCGCCGGATTGACCCAGGTGGTCTTGAGCCGCTCGCTTTCCCGGGCGATGGCTTCGCGCTTGGTGCAAAAGGCCGCCCAGCGTTCATCATCCACCAGCCCCAGTTTCCGGCCCTGTTCGGTGAGACGCAGGTCGGCATTGTCCTCGCGCAATTGCAAGCGGTATTCGGCCCGGCTGGTGAACATCCGGTAGGGCTCGGTCACGCCCCGGGTGATCAGGTCGTCCACCATCACCCCCAGATAGGCCTCGTCCCGGCGTGGGCACCAGGCGTCCTGGCCCTGGACCTGCAGGGCTGCATTGACCCCGGCGAGCAGACCCTGGGCCGCCGCTTCTTCGTAGCCGGTGGTGCCGTTGATCTGGCCGGCGAAGAACAGACCGCCGATGGCTTTCGATTCCAGGGAGGATTTGAGCCCACGGGGATCATAAAAATCGTATTCGATGGCATAGCCGGGACGCAGGATGTGGCAGTTTTCCAGGCCGCGGATGGAGCGCACCACCGCCAGCTGGATGTCGAAGGGCAGGCTGGTGGAAATCCCGTTCGGGTAAATTTCGTGGGTCGTCAGGCCCTCGGGCTCGAGAAAGACGTTGTGGCTGTCCTTGTCGGCGAAGCGATGGATCTTGTCCTCGATGGAGGGACAGTAGCGCGGCCCGACGCCTTCGATCACGCCGGTGTACATGGGCGAGCGGTCCAGACCGCTGCGGATGATGTCATGGGTGCGGCCATTGGTCTGAGTGATCCAGCAGGGCAACTGGGCCGGATGCTGCCCGGGGTGGCCCAGGAAGGAAAACACCGGCAGCGGCGCATCCGAATACTGCGGCGTCAGTTTCGAGTAGTCGATGGTCTTGCCATCCAGCCGGGGCGGGGTGCCGGTCTTGAGGCGGCCCTGGGGCAGCTCGAGTTCCTTCAGCCGCGCCGCCAGGGAAACGCTGGGCGGGTCGCCCATGCGGCCGCCGGTGTAGTTCGACAGCCCTACATGGATCAGGCCGTTCAGGAAAGTCCCGGCGGTGAGCACCACGGCCCGGGCCTCGAAGCGGATGCCAAGCTGGGTCACCGCCCCCACCACCCGGTCGCCCGCGACGATCAGATCGTCGCAAGCCTGGGCGAACAAGGTCAGATTCGGCTGGTTTTCCAGACGCTTACGGATCGCCTGGCGGTACAGCACCCGGTCGGCCTGGGCCCGGGTGGCACGCACCGCCGGGCCCTTGGAGGCGTTGAGGATGCGAAACTGGATGCCGCCCTCGTCGGTGGCCGCCGCCATGGCGCCGCCCAGGGCATCCACCTCCTTCACCAGATGGCCCTTGCCGATGCCACCGATGGAAGGATTGCAGCTCATCGCCCCGAGGGTCTCCAGATTATGGGTCAGGAGCAGGGTCTGCGCGCCGGCCCGGGCCGCGGCCAGCGCAGCCTCGGTCCCGGCGTGGCCGCCGCCGACAACGATGACATCGAATCGGGTAGGAAAAATCATGGGCGGGAAATACCCCCGGTACAGGGCAGGAGACGAAGGCAGAGGGACGGCGATTTTACGTCAGGGCGCTGAAAAAACACAGTTTTTGCAGCGCCCTGACGCATCGGCCCGGTCCGGACCTCCAATCTCCTTGCTGGCCGCTCTTAACTGGCGTAGTTTCGCGGACCATCCGATTCATAAGTATTTTTCATGGACGTCTCCGAAAACACCGCGGCCCTGCTCGCAACCATGCAGGCAGACTTGCACAAGCAGCGGGTCCTGATCATTGACCGCCACCCGCCCGCCCGGGAATCCCTGCGCCTGATGCTCGCCAATCTGGGCATCACCCAGGTGCATGGGGCTGGCTCCTCTGCCGATGTGCTGCGCCAGGTCAGGAACAACCCTTTTGACATCGTGCTCTCCGACTACATCCTCGAAGACGGCCGGGATGGCCAGCAGTTGCTGGAGGAATTGCGCCACAACCACCTGCTGCCCCTCTCTGCGGTGTACATGATCGTTACCAGCGAGCGCAGCTATCACAACGTGGTTTCCCTGGCCGAACTGACCCCGGACGACTACCTGATCAAGCCTTTCACCGCCGACCTGCTGCAGACCCGGCTGACCAAGGCGCTCTACAAGAAGCATGTCCTCAAGCCGATCTACACCCACATGGCCCGGGGCGCCTTCGAGCAGGCCATCCAGGCCTGCGATCTGGTCATCATGGAAAACCCTGCCTATCAGCTGGAAGCCCAGCGTTTCAAGGGCGAACTACTGCAAACCCTGGGGCGACTGGAGGAAGCCCAGGGGCTCTATCAGGGCCTGCTGACCCTGAAGCCCATTCCCTGGGCCAAGATGGGTCTGGCCATGGTGGCCCGCACTCAGAACCGGCTGGAGGAAGCCGAAAAGCTGGCCCAGGAACTGATCGAGGAAAACCCCGATTTTCTTTCGGCCTATGACTTCCTCTCCCTGGTGCGGGAATCTCAAGGCCATCTGGTAGAAGCCCAGGAAGCCCTGCAAGAGGCCGCCCTGCGCGCTCCCCATAACACCCTGCGCCTGCGCCTGGTCGGCGATCTGGCCCTGCAGAACAATGAGCTGGAGGTGGCCGAACGGGCTTTCAGCAAAGTGCTGGAACGACACCGCGGCTCCAGCCTGCGCTCCGTGGATGACTACACCAGCCTCTCCAAGGTGCATCTGGAAAAAGGCAATCTGAACGGCGCCCGGGAAGTCATCAAGAACCTGCGCCGGGACTGGCGGGGTGAAAAACAAGGAGAACTGGCCGCCCTGGTGATGGAAAGCCTCAGCTATCAGAAGGAAGGCGACGAGGCCAAGGCCGGGCAGCTCGTGGAACAGGCGCTCAAGCTGCATCAGGAACTGGCGGCAGAACAGGACTCCACCGTACCCGGCTCCAGGCGCCTGACCGTAGACCTGGCCCAGGCCTGCATGGAAACCGGCAAGGACGAGGCAGCTCACCAGCTCCTGCGCCAGGTCGCCACGGAACACCACGACGATTTCCGGGTCATTTCCCACATCGAGAACGTGTTCGAGAAAACCGGTCAGTCCGACGTGGGCCGGGCCATGCTCGAAGAGGTGGGCGCCGAAATCATCCGTCTCAACAACGAAGGCGTCCTGACGGCCCGGGGTGGCGACCTCAAAGCCGCGGTGGACATGCTGATGAACGCTGCCGACCGGGTTCCCAATGTGCAGTTCCTGGTCAATGCCGCCCGCGCCATCTTCACTCTCATGGACCAGCAGGGCTGGGACGTGGACCTCGCCGCCCGGGCCACGGACTACCTGAAACGAGCCCAGACCAAGGCGCCCCGCAATCCCAAAGTACTTCTGACCCTCGAAATCCACGCCCAGGTAGCCCGCAAATACGGCATTTCCATCCTGGACGTGGAAGCCGGTTCCAATAGTCAGTCACCCTGAAAGCGGGAACGCTGCAAAGAGCGAGACCGCCCTGGATGCCTCGTGCGCCCTGTACGCCCTCACCCTGTATGCCGCCCCTGTGCGCTCCTGTACGCCCCTGTGCACCCTGTACGGGTGGGTCGCGCACGCCGCCACCCTGATACCCAGATACCCAGGAAACCTGGCGCGCGGATGTCCCCGACTGGGACGGCAGGAGCCGCCTACCTCACCTCGGAAAGGCCCTGATCGAGCCGGTAATTGATGTAAATCCTGTCCGCTTCAATTCTGGAAAAAACATCTCCAGTCCTGCTTTCACCGGACATACACACGATGTGGCCTGCTTTTGCTTCGCCTCCAGGAAGAGACAATACCCTGGGCAAGGCGGCCGATTTTCCGCATACCTGGGTGGCGTAATCAAACACCGCGCTTTCCGGTTGCGCTACATGAGTCAGGGTGGTGGAGCCGTATTCAACTGCCTGGGCTGCCGCAATGCAGATGCCCGAACAGGCCAGCAAGAGAGAGTGTCGCATGGTGTGCTCCCAGTAGGATAGAGGGATAGAGCCACCCATTAAATTCCCGCTTCATGATTTTTTCATTAAAAAAATCCGATATTTTCACGACGGCGTGCCCCTCCTCGTGCCCCTCCTCGTGACCCTCCTGAAAGCGGGCCCGACCGGCCCGCCGCGAGAATGGCAGCCGTGTATAGTTTCCCGTTCCTGAAAAATCGCTTGATCCCATGTCCTTGCAAACCATAGACCCGACCCGCTACCAGGACCAACTGGACGAGAAGCTGGCACGGTTCAGACAGACCTTCGCACCCCATGGCCTGCCCGACCCTGAAATTTTTGTTTCGCCGCCCCTGCACTACCGTTTGCGCGCTGAATTTCATATTCTCCATGAAGGCAGGAAAATCCACTACGCCATGTTTGCGCCGGGGGATTCCATCTCCTTGATTCCCATACAAAGTTTTCCGGCCGCGGCAGAACCGATCTGCGCGTTGATGCCGCGCCTGCAAGAAGCCTTGCAAGCCAGCAACACCCTCCGGGATGGTCTGTTCCGGGTGGATTTTCTGGCAACTCTGAGCGGCGAATTACTGCTGACCTTGGTGTATCACACCCATCTGGGCAAACGTTGGGAAGCCGCTGCCCAGGATCTGGCCGCCAGCCTGAAACTGCCGTTGCTGGGCCGCAGCAAGGGCCGCAAAACTGTGTTGCAACGTGACTGGGTGCTGGAAAGTTTCGAGTTGAACGGCCGCCAGCTGCAATACCAGCAGATTGAAGGCAGCTTCACGCAGCCCAATGGCCAGGTAAACCGCAAGATGCTGGGCTGGGCCTGTCAGCAGCTTCAAGGCTTGGGAGGCGATCTGCTGGAACTTTATTGCGGCAACGGCAATTTCACCATCGCTCTGGCACCCTTGTTCAGGCAGGTGCTTGCCACGGAACTGAGCAAAGCATCGGTGCAGGCCGCCGAGTTCAATCTGAAAGCCAACCAGGTGAACAACGTGGCTTTGGCCCGGATTTCCAGCGCGGAATTGAGTCAAGCCCTGAGCGGGAAAAAGAGCTTCAAACCGTTGGCCCACCTCGATTTGAACGGCTATCGATTTTCGACGCTGTGCGTGGATCCGCCCCGCAGTGGTCTGGACACCCAGACCCTGGCGCTGGCCCGGGATTTTGACCACATCCTTTATATTTCCTGCAATCCAGCCAGCCTGGCCGAGAACATGGCGGTTCTGCAGGAGACCCACCGCATCACTGCGGTGGCCGTGTTCGATCAGTTTCCCTATACCCACCATCTGGAGAGCGGCCTGCTACTGACACGGCGCCAGAGATGAAACTCGATACTTGGCTATGTTGGCTATGGCTCGTTGGCGGCGGCTTTACGGGCGCGTCGGGCGGCATCTTCGGCCTTGGCGGCCTGGATGACTTCCATGATTTCGTCGAGGTCGGCCGTTTTTTCAGTTGGTTTGAAACATCCAGTGAGTTCGCTTTCCGGCTGCAGCTTGCCATTTTCGAAGAGCGCCCAGATTTCCTTGCCATACTGGGTTTGCAGCAGTTCCTCGGCAAACTGGCCGAAATAAGCAGTCAGGTTATCCACATCCCGCTCCAGCATGCGGCTGGCGTTGTTGTTGGCAGCGGCATCCACGGCTTGAGGCAGATCGATGATGACCGGGCCATCCCCATCCACCAGCACGTTGTATTCAGACAGATCGCCATGGACGATGCCGGCGCAGAGCATGCGTACCACCTGACGCAGCAGGTCGGCGTGATATTGACGGGCGATTTCCGGGCTTAGCACCACATCGTTGAGGCGCGGTGCAGGGTCGCCGTTTTCGTCGGCCACCAGTTCCATCAACAATACCCCTTCGTGAAAATTGTAGGGCTTTGGCACCCGTACCCCGGCGGCGGCAAGCCGGTACAGGGCATCCACCTCCGCATGCTGCCAGGCGGATTCCTGTTCCTGGCGACCATAGCGGGTGCCTTTGCCCATGGCCCGGGCCTGGCGGCTGTTCCTGGTCTTGCGGCCTTCGGTGTAATCCACGGCCTGGCGAAAACTGCGTTTGCTGGCTTCCTTGTAAACCTTGGCGCAGCGTAATTCATCACCGCACTGGACCACGAACACCATGGCTTCCTTGCCGCTCATGAGCTGGCGAACGACACGGTCCACCAGCCCGTCGGCAACCAGGGGTTCGATCCGGCGCGGTGTCTTCATGCCTTGTCTTCCGTTTTCAAGAGGGCTTTCAGGTTGGCAAAGGGGGAATGGCTGGCCCCACCTCCCCTGGCATCCCGGATGCTGGTATTGCCCAGATCCACTTCCATCTGCTTCTGATGTTCATTGTCGTGACAATACAGGCAGAGTAACTCCCAGTTGCTGCCATCTGCCGGATTGTTGTCGTGATTGTGATCCCGGTGATGCACGGTGAGTTGGCTGAGATTGCCATGCGTGAATTCCCGGGCACAACGGCCACAAATCCAGGGATAGATTTTCAGGGCACGCTCCCGATAGCCTTTTTCGCGGCTTTCGCTCGCCTTGCGGGCATCCAGGACAAGGAGATCAAGGCGCTTGTGGTCGATGTTTTTCATGGGGATGGAGTCGCACAAGTCTGTGCACAAACTGTAGTCGAAAAGGGGATAAATCACAGAAAACAGGCCTGTGGATGAACAGTTCGAATTTCATCAACAGCCCTCAGGGAGACTTGCCAAGACCCTGAAAGTTCTTTGAAGTCATTGAAGTTTCACTGTTTTTTTATTTTATCCACAGACTTGTCCGGTACTTAGTAGTTAACGTTGTTGACTGTATACCTTTAATGATAAACCTGAGATGCCAGAAAAATCGAAAGCCGCCCGGGCGCTTCTGGCCATGGCCATGACCTGCACCCGGGCGGCCTGGGTCTCAGCCTGCTGCTTTGTCGGCCATGCGCAGCGCAGGCGCAGAACGCGCCGCAGAAGCCACCTTGTAGGTGAACTGGCGGATATGTTCCATAATTCCGGAGCTATGGTTCTTTTGATGCTTTCCCCTGAGACAGGAGTTTTCCCATGACTACCCTTTTCGATCCCTTGCAGGTGGGTGAATTGGTTTTGCCCAACCGCATCCTCATGGCCCCGCTTACCCGTTGCCGCGCCAGTGCCGGCCGGGTGCCCAATGCCCTGATGGCCGAGTATTACGCCCAGCGGGCGGATGCCGGGCTGATTTTGTCCGAGGCCACTTCTGTTTGTCCCCAGGGGGTGGGCTACCCGGATACCCCGGGTATCTGGAGCGAGGCCCAGGTGGAAGGCTGGAAACAGGTCACGGATGCGGTGCACGCCAAGGGGGGCCGCATCTTTTTGCAACTCTGGCATGTGGGCCGGGTGTCCGACCCCTGCTATCTCGACGGCGAACTGCCTGTAGCGCCTAGTGCCATCGCACCCGAGGGCCATGTCAGCCTGGTACGTCCGCAGCGCCCCTATGTGACCCCCAGGGCCCTGGAAAGCGATGAAATTCCCGGTATCGTCGCGGCTTATCGCCTGGGCGCCGAAAATGCGAAGCGGGCAGGCTTCGACGGTGTGGAAATCCACGGGGCTAATGGCTACCTGCTTGATCAGTTTCTAGAGGACAGCACCAACCGGCGTAGCGATGCCTATGGCGGCCCGATCGAGAACCGCGCCCGGCTGCTGCTGGAAGTCACCGACGCGGCGATCGAGGTCTGGGGACCGGGCCGGGTCGGTGTGCATCTGTCTCCCCGTTGCGATACCCACTCCATGGGGGACAGCAACCCGGCGGCCACCTTCGGTTATGTGGCGGAACAACTGGGCAAGCGCAAGATTGCCTTCATCTTCGCCCGCGAAGCCCAGGGTCCCGGCCTCCTGGGGCCGGAATTGAAGCGGAAATTCGGCGGGGTATTCATTGCCAATCAGGGCCTGACGGCGGCCACTGCAGCGGCGATTGTGGAAAGCGCTCAGGCCGACGCGGTTGCCTTTGGTGTGGCCTTTATCGCCAACCCGGATCTGGTACGGCGTTTGCGGCAGGGAGCTCCGCTCAACGAAGCCAGACCGGAGTTGTTCTATGCCAGCGGTGCCGAAGGCTATACGGATTACCCCGTGCTGAAATGAAGGAAGGGGGCCTTGGCCCCCTTTTTTTTCAAGCTGATTCAAGCTGATTCAAGTGCGCTGATTTTTTTCCTGCTGGTTTTTTCCCAACTGGCCGAACAGGGCCTTTTCCCCCTCCACGATCAGCAGCAGCAAGACCCCTGCCACGAAGATGCGTAGCCAGGCGGCGGCATCGATGGCCGCGGTGTGAAACATTTCCTGCATCAGCGGCAGATAGGTAAAGGCTAGTTGCAGCAGGAACAGACCGCCTATGGCCTGGAGTGCCAGGGTGTTGCCGAAAAAACCTTCCCGATTCAGGATCGAACCTTGCAGGCTGCGGCAGTTGAACAGGTAGAACATTTCTGCCACCACCAGGGCATTGACCGCCACGGTGCGGGAGACTTCCACACTGGCGCCCTGGTTTTGCTCCCAGAGGAAGAGACCGAAGGAGACCAGCACCATCAGCAAGGTGACAAAACCGATCCGCCAGAGCATGAAACCATTCACCAGTGGCTCAGTCGGGTTCCGGGGCGGGCGTTTCATGATGTTGGCTTCGGGCCGTTCAAAGGCAAAGGCCATGGACAGGGTGATGGCGGTGACCATGTTCACCCACAGGATCTGCACGGGGGTGATGGGCAGGGTCATGCCCAGCAGCACGGCGATCAAGACCATCGCCGCCTGGCCGGAACTGGTGGGCAGGATGTAGATGATGGCCTTGCGCAGGTTGTCATAGACCGTACGACCTTCTTCCACGGCGGCGGCGATGGAGGCGAAATTGTCGTTGGCCAGCACCATTTCTGCGGCTTCCTTGGCGGCTTCCGTGCCCTTCAGGCCCATTGCCACGCCGACATCGGCCTGTTTCAGGGCGGGAGCGTCATTGACCCCGTCGCCGGTCATCGACACCACTTCACCGTTGGCCTGCATCGCCTGCACCAGCCGTAACTTGTGTTCCGGGCTGGCCCGGGCAAACACGTCCGTGTCCCGGACGGCCAGGCAGATGGCTTCGTCGTCCAGGGTTTCTATCTCGGTGCCAGTGAGTGTCCTGTCATTGCTACCGATGCCCATGATCTTGCCAACCGCCTGGGCCGTGACGCTATGGTCGCCGGTGATCATCTTGACCCGGATGCCGGCGGCCTGGCACTGGGCCACTGCCGCGATGGCTTCTTCCCGGGGCGGGTCCATGATGCCGGCCAGGGCGACCAGGGTGAGATCAGTCTGGAGGTCGGCGAATGTCAGGTGGGTCTTTTCCGGAGGCATGGGGGTCATGGCCAGCGCCAATACCCGCTGCCCGGCTTGGGCCATGGCTTCGATCTGTGCCTGCCAAAAGGCCGCATCCAGAGCTTGATCCTGGCCGGCCTGGCGTTGCCGGGTGCACACCGTCAGTATTTCCTCCGGTGCGCCCTTGATGAAGGCAAAGGCATGGCCGGCATGGTCGTGATGCAAAGTGGCCATGAAGCGGTGCTGGGATTCGAAAGGAATCACATCGATCCGGGGCGAGGCTTCGGCTTCGAAATGAGGCTCCAGCCCCGTCTTGCGGCCCAGGGTGAGCAAGGCGCCTTCGGTAGGGTCGCCCTGAAGCACCCATTTTCCGTTTTTCTTCTCCAAGGTGGCGTCATTGCAAAGCAGGGCGATGCGACCGATTTCCGCAAGTTCGGGAAGTTCCTCCAGCCTCAGTTCCCGGCCAGCGCAGGAAAATCCACCCCGCGGGGTGTAGCCGATGCCTTCCACGTCCAGCACCCGGTCGGCGGTGACCAGGCGTTGCACGGTCATTTCGTTTTTGGTCAGGGTGCCAGTTTTGTCGGTACAGATGACGGTAACGGCTCCCAGGGTTTCCACCGCCGGCATGCGGCGAATGATGGCCTGGCGCGCGGCCATGCGCTGCACCCCGATGGCCAGGGTGATGGTCATGACCGCCGGTAGACCTTCGGGAACGGCGGCCACGGCGATGCCCACGGCGGCCAGGAACATTTGTGCGGCGCCGTAACCGTGCACCGCGATGCCAAAAACGAGGGAAAAAACGGTCAGAGCCATGATGGCGAGGGTGAGTCCCTGGCCGAAGCGGGCCGTTTGCTTGAGCAGCGGGGTGCTGATGTCTTCGACGTTGGCCAGCATGCGGCCGATGCGGCCGATTTCGGTCTGGTCGGCGGTGCCCACCACCAGGCCCCGGCCCTGACCGAACACCACCAGGGTGCCGGAATAGGCCATGCAGGTCCGGTCGCCAATCGCGGCTTCGGCTGCCACGGGCTCGGGATTCTTTTCAACCGGTTCCGATTCGCCGGTGAGGGCCGCCTCTTCGATGCGCAGGTTGCGGGTTTCGATCAGGCGCAGGTCGGCGGGCACTTTGTCTCCCGGACTCAGCAGCACGATGTCGCCAGGCACCAGGTCCTCAGCGGCGATTTCGAGGCGCTGGCCGGAGCGCAGCACGGTGGCATGCAGGGACAGCAGGTTGCGGATGGCATCCAGGGATTTTTCCGCCTTGCCTTCCTGGATGAAGCCGATCAAACCGTTGATGAGCACCACCCCCAGGATCACGCCCGTATCCACCCATTCCCCCAGGGCCGCCGTCACCCCGGCGGCGACCAGCAGCACATAGATGAGGACGTTGTGAAATTGCAGCAGGAAGCGCATCAGCGGCCCCTTTTTTTTGGGTGGCGTCAGGCGGTTGGGGCCAAAGCGGTTCCGTCTTTCCTGGACCATCTCGGCATCCAGGCCATCGCGCCGGGAGGCTTGGATTTTCAGCGCCTGAGCGGCGGATTCCTGATGCCAGCAGGGGGGTTGGGTCGTCATGATGAACTCCGGTGATGATGCACGATGATGCCATTTATACAGCATCGGGGGGCATGACCAAGACCGGAAATTGCGCCGGGGGGCACGGGAAGGGGGCCGGGCGTATGCCCAGGGCCGGGGGGTGGCGCGCCCCGTGAGCCCCTGGAGGCAGGCTCGAAGGTGTTGCGGGGCTCGTGACGAGGGCTTGAAAGGTAAAGGGGAGTTGCCTCCCCTGTTTGAATCAACCGGATCAGAGCCCGGCGGCGTTCTTGAGCAGTTCTGCCTTATCGAGGGCTTCCCAGGTGAATTCCGGCTCGTCCCGGCCGAAGTGGCCGTAGGCGGCGGTCTTCTGGTAGATGGGGCGGAGCAGGTCGAGCATGTTCACGATGCCTCTGGGCCGCAGGTCGAAATGCTGGCGAACCAGTTCGGTCAGCTTTTCATTGGGCAGTTTGCCGGTGCCGAAAGTCTCCACCATGATGGAGGTGGGCTCGGCCACACCGATGGCGTAGGAAATCTGCACCAGACAGCGCCCGGCCAGGCCGGCGGCGACGATGTTCTTGGCCACATAGCGGCCGGCATAGGCGGCGGAACGGTCCACCTTGGACGGGTCCTTGCCGGAGAAGGCGCCGCCGCCGTGGGGCGCGGTACCTCCGTAAGTGTCCACAATGATCTTGCGGCCAGTGAGGCCGCAGTCGCCCTGGGGACCGCCGACGACGAAACGACCGGTAGGGTTCACCAGATACTTGATGCCATTCTTGATCAGTTCCTTGGGCAGCACGGGCTTGATGATGTCCTCGATCACGGCCTCGCGGATGGCTTCCAGGGACATTTCCGGGGAATGCTGAGTGGATAGCACCACGGTGTCGATGGCATCGGGCTTGCCATCGACATAGCGGATGGTGACCTGGCTCTTGGCGTCGGGGCGCAGCCAGGGCAGGCGGCCATCCTTGCGCAGATGGGCCTGACGTTCCACCAGCCGGTGGGACAGATAGATGGGCAGGGGCATCAGCGTGGTCGTTTCCTGACAGGCATAGCCAAACATCAGGCCCTGGTCACCGGCGCCCTGGCCCAGATCGTCGTCATAGGCCTTGTTTACGCCCTGGGCAATGTCCGGACTCTGTTTGTCATAGGCCACCAGCACGGCACAGCCCTTGTAGTCGATGCCGTACTCGGTGTTGTCGTAGCCGATGCGCTTGATGGTGTTACGCGCCACCTGGATGTAATCGACGTTGGCATGAGTGGTGATCTCGCCGGCCAGCACCACCAGACCCGTGTTGCACAGGGTTTCGGCGGCGACGCGCGAATGCTTGTCCTGGGCCAGAATGGCATCCAGGATGGCGTCGGAAATCTGGTCGGCGACTTTGTCGGGATGGCCTTCGGAGACGGATTCCGAAGTGAAGAGGTAGTTGCTGCTCATGGTTTACTCCTGGGGACCTGGCTTATCCGGCGTTACCGGCTCTGGCCCAGGAGCGGCGACGCTTTAGCAGTATTTATGAATCGCCCTGCAAGTTGTCTCTTTAACTCGGCGAGTCGATAATCTTAATCTTTTTTCCTTCAGGCGCAAGCCCTCCGGCATCATGGTCTTTCTCTTCCGACTTCTCAGCCATCTCCCGCTCGTCTGGGTGCACCGCCTGGGTGGGCTTGCGGGCGAGCTGGTGTATTGGGCCTCGCCACGCTATCGACGCAACCTCCAGGCCAATCTGGCGCAAGCGGGGTTCAGTGCAGCGTGGTATTTGCCGGCGGCCCGGGAGGCGGGTAAACAGTCGCTGGAGCTGGCGCGCATCTGGATGCGCAGCCTGGAGGAAAGCAACGCCCAGGTGGCCGAGGTCATGGGCTGGGAACACGTCCAGTCTGCCCAGGCGCGCGGTAAAGGTATCCTTTTCCTGACGCCGCATCTGGGTTGTTTCGAAATCACCGCCCAGTACTACTCTGCCTTTGGCCCGATTACCGTGCTGTACCGGCCACCCCGGCAGGTCAGCCTGCAGCAGATGATTCTGGCGGGTCGCAAACGCTCGCAGCTGCACCTGGCACCGGCCGACCTGTCCGGAGTGCGGGCGCTGATCAAGGCCTTGAAGAAGGGCGAGGCCGTGGGCATGTTGCCCGATCAGGCCCCCAAGGTGGGGGAGGGTGCCTGGCTCGATTTCTTTGGCCGTCCCGCTTACACCATGACCCTGGCCGCCCGCCTGTCGGAAACCGGGGCCACGGTGCTCATGGCCTGGGGCGAGCGTCTGCCCGGGGGCCGGGGTTTCCGGCTGCATTTTCACCCGCCGGGCCAGGCCCTGGAAGGGGATACCCTGGCCCGGGCCGAGCAGATCAATCATGAGATCGAGGCCCTGATCCGCCAGTGCCCGGCTCAGTATCTGTGGGGCTACAATCGTTACAAGCGTCCCGCCGGGGCCGAGCCACCGTCCAGGACAGGTTCTACATGAAACATTTTTTCCGCTATCTCCCCTCCTATGCCGGCCTGGGACTGCTCTGGCTGCTGCACTGGCTGCCACTGCCGTTGCTGCGTTCGCTCGGGGCCGGCCTCGGCCGGCTATTGTTCCTGTTCGGCCGGGAGCGGCGCCGGATCGGGCGCATCAATCTCGCCCTGTGTTTTCCGCAGTGCAGCGAGGCCGAGCAAAAGCGCCTGCTACGCCGCCATTTCGTCGTCCTGGCCCAGTCCATGCTGGATCGCACCTTGTTCTGGTGGGCCCCCCGGTCCCGGCTGGAACGCATCATCCGGATCAAGGGCGGCGAGCATCTCCAGCGCCAGGATGGCCGCTCCACCCTGATCCTCGCGCCCCATTTCGTCGGTCTGGATGCAGGCGGAGTGATCGTGGCGATGACCTTGACCACGCCCGTGGTGAGCGTCTATTCCCGGCAGAAGAATCCCGTCTTCGATGCCGTGCTGTTTGCCGGGCGGATGCGTTTCAATGTTCCGCTGCTGCTCTCCCGCCAGGAGGGCATGCGCCGCGTGCTGCGGGCCATGAAACAGGGGATTCCCTTTTTCTATCTGCCGGACATGGATTTTGGCCCCAGGGAATCCATTTTCGTGCCCTTTTTCGGAGTCGAGACTGCTACCATCACGGGGGTTTCCCGCCTTGTGCGGGCCTCCGGGGCGAAAGTGGTGCCCTGCATCGCCCGCCTCGTGCCGGATGGCTACGAGGTGGAACTGCACCCGCCCTGGGAAAATTTCCCCGGCGAAAGCATCGAGGCCGATACCGCTTTCATGAACCGATTCATCGAGTCCCAGGTGCTGACCATGCCGGAACAGTATTTCTGGCTGCACAAGCGTTTCAAGACCCGCCCTGAGGGTGAACCGAGGATTTACTAAATGAGCCCAGTCCCATCCCCTTGCATCGAGATCAAACCCGTCCTGCCTGCCGATGTGCCGGCGATCGCCGCCCTGGCCCGGGAAATCTGGCAGGCCACCTATCCCGGGATCATTACCCAGGAACAGATCGACTTCATGCTCGAACAGCGCTACGGCCATGAGCGTCTCTATGATGATCTGGAAGATGCCCACAAGTGGCTCGACCAGGCGTTTGTGGACCAGCGCCGCATCGGTTTTGCCTTTAGCGAGATTTACAAGGGCGAGTTCAAGCTCGACAAGCTCTACATCCACCCGGACCTGCAGCGTCAGGGGGTAGGCGGCCGCCTGATTGCCCATGTGGCGGAGCGGGCCAGGAGGCTTGGCCATCCCTGCGTGATCCTGGCGGTGAACAAACGCAACACAGCGGCCATCAACTCCTACCGCAAATATGGTTTTGCAGTGCGCGAAGCAATCGTAGACGACATCGGCCACGGTTTCGTGATGGACGACTTCATCATGGAGAAGATGCTCTGATGCTGCTCCGTTTTACCAAAATGCAGGGTTTGGGCAACGATTTCGTGGTCCTGGACGGGGTGCGCCAGCAGCTCAGCCTGAGCCCGGAGCAGCTGCGCTTTCTGGCCGACCGCCACTTCGGCATCGGCTTTGACCAGTTATTGCTGGTGGAGCCGGCAACTCAGCCCGGCGTGGATTTCCGTTACCGCATCTTCAACGCCGACGGTAGCGAGGTGGAACAGTGCGGTAACGGCGCCCGCTGCTTTGCCCGTTTCGTCTTCGACCAGGGCCTGACCACCAAGGAAGAAATCCGCGTCGAAACCCAAAAGGGCGTGATCACGCCGCGCCTGGAGGCCGACGGCCAGGTCACCGTGGACATGGGTGTCCCCCGCTTTTCCCCGGACGAAATTCCCTTCATCAGCGATAGCGATGCGGTGCTCCAGCCCCTGGACCTGGACGGCACGAGCGTGGATATCAGTGTCGTTTCCATCGGCAACCCCCACGCGGTGCAGGTGGTGGCCGATGTGGATTCGGCCCCGGTGGCCGTGCACGGACCCCTGACGGAAGCTCACCCGCGCTTCCCCGAGCGGGTCAATGCCGGTTTCATGCAGGTGCTCGACCGCCACCACATTCGTCTGCGCGTGCATGAGCGGGGCTCCGGCGAGACCCTGGCCTGCGGCACCGGCGCCTGTGCTGCCGTCGTCGCCGGCATCCGCCGCGGCCTGCTGGATTCCCCGGTGCGGGTCAGCACCCGGGGGGGAGAACTTACCATTGCCTGGGCGGGTCCCGCTCAGCCCGTGCGGATGACCGGCCCGGCCGTCACCGTCTTTACCGGAGAAATCGAGCTATGAGCGCCGAAGCCGTTGCCCAGTACCTGCAGGCCCATCCTGAATTTTTTGACCAATACGCCGACCTGCTGGCAGAAATTTTCGTGCCCCACCCGCACGGCGGCCGCACCATTTCCCTCAGTGAGCGGCAGATGCTCACCCTGCGCGACAAGAACAAGCAACTCGAGCGCAAGCTGGCCGAACTGATCGCCTTCGGCGAGGAAAACGATGCCATCAGCGAAAAGATGCACCGGCTTTCCGTCGGCCTGATCGCGGCGGAAACCTTCCAGGCCGTGATCCACCTGCTCAACTTCCACCTGCGCGATGATTTCGCCATTCCCCATGTGGCGCTGCGGCTCTGGGACAAGCCGGCCGGCGTCGAAGATCTGCCCGAGTTCACCGCCGTCAGCGAAGAACTCCAGGTCTTTGCCGAAACCCTCGCCAAGCCTTACTGTGGTTCCACCGCCGGTTTCGGCACCGCCTCCTGGTTCGGCGAACACGCTGAACACATCCGCTCCCAAGGGCTGATTGCGCTTCGCAATGGCGGCGGCACCATCGGCATGATTGCCCTGGGCAGTGAAGACATCCAGCGTTTCTACGCGGACATGGGCACCCTCTACCTGGAGCGTCTGGGCGAACTGGTTTCCGCCGCCCTGGCCCGGGCCACGCACACGGCTTTATAAGCTTTTCCGGAATGGACACTGCGACCGCCGTTTCGGACTACCTGGCCGAGTTGGCCGAACAGCGGCGCCAGTCGCCTCATACCCTGAGCAATTACGGCCGTGACCTGAAGCGGCTGGTGCTGGCCGCCGGGGATCAGCCCTTGCATCGTTTCGATGCCCTGGCGGTGCGGCGTCAGGTCGCCGTGCTGCATGGTCAGGGCCTGTCGGGCCGCAGCCTGGCCCGCCTCCTTTCTGCCTGGCGCGGGTTTTTCAAGTGGTTGCAGCTACGGGGTGAGGTCCCTGCCAATCCTTGCGAAGGCATCAAACCCCCGAAATCCCCCAAACGTCTGCCCCGCGCCCTGTCGGTGGAGGAGGCTCAGGGCCTGCTGGAGCAAAGCCCTGAAGCCGGAGATGAATGCCTCAACTGCCGTGATCAGGCCATGTTCGAACTGTTCTACTCCTCGGGCCTGCGCCTGGCCGAACTGGCCAGTCTCGACATGGATACCCTGGAAGGCATGCTGGTAGAAGGGGAAGTGCGGGTGCTGGGCAAACGCAGCAAGATTCGTCTCGTGCCCGTCGGTCGCAAGGCCCGCGAGGCGCTGGCGGCCTGGGCGAGGGTGCGGGATCAGCTGGCGAATCAGGAGGAAACTGCCCTGTTCGTCAGCCAGCGCGGCTCCCGTCTCTCCCTGCGCATGATTCAGGAGCGCCTGCGCCGTCGAGCCCTGGAAACAGGCATGGCCACCCCGGTGCATCCGCACATGCTTCGCCATTCCTTCGCCTCGCATGTGCTGCAGTCGAGTGGCGACCTGCGCGCCGTGCAGGAAATGCTGGGCCACGCCAGCATTGCTTCCACCCAGGTCTACACTCACCTGGATTTCCAGCATCTGGCCAAGGTTTATGATGTCGCGCATCCCCGGGCCCGGAAAAAACCCGGGAGCGGGCATGATGGCGATTGACCTGAGGCCTGCATTCCACTAAGCTTCGTCCCTTTGCAACCCGGTTTTTCTGGAGATTTTCCATGGCTATCACCCGTAATCGCCGCTCTTCCATCGAGCGTCGCTGCCTGTCCAAGACGGGCAAGCGCATGTTCCGTGGCAAAGGCAGCGCCATGATGCGCATCATTTACCAGGCCGAGTGCCAGGCACGTAACCGCAAGGCCCTGGGCTAAGCAACGTCCGAGCAACGTCCAAGCAACGTTTCACCCCGCGCTTTTTCAGGTTTCCGGCCCCGGTGGCAAGCATGCTGCCGGGGCTTTTGCCTTTCTGATACCTCCCGATCATGGCTGAACTGATACTGAAATCCGGCAAGGAGCGTTCCCTCTTCCGCCGTCATCCCTGGATTTTCGAAAGCTCGGTCGAGCGTCTAGAAGGCCGTGCCCGGCCGGGCGATACGGTCATCATCCTGACCCCGGATGGCCGGGAAATGGCCCGCGGTGCCTACAGCCCCAGTTCCCAGATCCGCTGCCGGGTGTGGACCTTCGACCCGGCCGAGACGGTGGACGACGCTTTCTTCAAGCGCCGGGTGGCCACCGCGGTCGGCCGCCGCAAGGCCCTGCCGGAACTGGCGGGCCAGGAAGGCGTGCGCCTGATCCATGCGGAATCCGACGGTCTGCCCGGGGTGATTGCCGATCAGTACGGCGACACCCTCGTCGTCCAGCTCACCAGCGCCGGGGCCGACAAGTGGCGCAAGGCCCTGGTCGGCGCCCTGGTCCAGGCCACCGGCTGCGCCCGGGTCTATGAACGTTCCGATTCCGAAGTCCGGACTCTGGAAGGCCTGGAAAAAGTGACCGGCTGGGTGCACGGCGAAGCGCCGGCGGACGGCGTCGGCATTCTGGAAAACGGGGTGCGTCTGGGGATCGATTACGCCACCGGCCACAAGACCGGCTTCTACCTGGACCAGCGGGAAAACCGGCAGCTGCTGGGCAAGCTGGCGGCGGGCAAATCGGTGCTCAACTGCTTTTGCTATACCGGGGGCTTTTCCCTGCAGGCCCTCAAGGGTGGCGCGGCGTCGGTGCTTTCCATCGACTCCTCCGGCCCGGCCCTGGCGCGCGCCCAGGCCAATCTGGCCCTGAATCCGGGCCTGCCGGCAGAGCGGGCCGAATGGCAGGAAGCGGACGTGTTCCAGGCTCTGCGCGAGTTCCGGAAGGAAGGCCGGAGCTTCGACCTGATCGTGCTCGACCCGCCCAAGTTCGCCCCCTCCGCCGCTCACGCCAGGCGCGCGGCGCGGGCCTACAAGGACATCAACATGCTGGGTTTCCGGCTCCTGAATCCGGGCGGCTTCCTGATGACTTACTCCTGCTCCGGCGGCATCGGCCTGGAACTGTTCCAGCAGATCGTCGCTGGCGCGGCCCTGGATGCGGCTCGCAGTGCCCGCATCGTGCGGCGTCTGGCCGGTGCGCCGGATCACCCGGTGGCCCTGGACTTCCCGGAAGGGGAATACCTCAAGGGCCTGCTCTGCCAGGCGGACTGAGGAGCCGGTGCCGTGGATGATCTTTCCGGCGCTGGTGAGCATGGCGAAATCCACATGGCCCGGACTGGACGGGATAGCTGGCTCCCGATGTCGAGCCCTCCAGGGCCGGGAGCGTGCCGCCGACAGGCAGCTGAAGAAGGCGTTGATCACAGGGGATGGCATATGGTTTTCGTGAGGAAGCATTGCCTGGCCGGCGATTTGCCGCCGGGCGCCGGAGATGATCCGCAGTGGGTCCGGGTTCCCCGTTGCGGGGGCCGGCTTTTTCCTGGAAAGTGGGTCTCATGAAATCCCTCCTTCATGCTGCCGGCCTGCGCCTTTCCCGGATCCTGCCCATTTTTCCCCAGCGCCGCTGGCGTCACAAGGCCTATATCCTCCTGTGGCTGGGGCGGCTGGTGTTCTGGGGCGGCGCCATCGGGGTGGGCCTCTTGGCGGTACTCTTTGCAAAGCTGTCCGAGTTTTTGAATCACCAGTTCGTCCATGCGGCGGAGCGTCACGGCTGGCTGCCCCTGCTGCTGACTCCCCTGGCAGGGGCCCTCTGTGTCTGGATCACCCGGCGCTACTTTCCCGGCGCCGAGGGCAGCGGCATTCCCCAGGCCCTGGCCGAAATGCAGCGCCCGGCCGATGCCCGGGGCTGGAAGCCTTTACTCTCCTTACGCATCATCGTCGGCAAGATCCTGGTGGGAGCCAGCGCCGTGGGCTGCGGTTTTTCCCTGGGCCGGGAGGGACCCTCGGTGCAGGTAGGGGCTTCCCTGATGCACACCATCCACGGCCTTTTGCCCCGTTCCCTGCGCATCTTGCGCAACCATCTGCTGGTGGCCGGCGGCGCGGCGGGGATTGCGGCGGCCTTCAATGCCCCCCTGGCGGGGATCATGTTTGCCATCGAGGAGATGAGCCGGGGGGTGGAGGCGCGCATGTCCGGCCTGATCATCACCGCCATCGTCCTGGCCGGGGTGACGGCCCAGTCCCAGATGGGGAACGGCAACTTCTTCGGCAATATCCTGATCATCGGCAGCGACGGGGAGCAGCTCGAGGCGGTGGCCCTGTCCGCCTTGGTCTGCGGCCTGGCCGGCGGCCTGTTTGCGCGCATGATGATCCTCGGCGCCTTGGCCTGGCGGGGCCGGCTGGCGGATTTCCGGCGCGAGCGGCCGATCTGGTTTGCCGCGGCCTGCGGCCTCCTGGTGGCCTGCCTGGGTCTGGTCACCGGCGGGGTGATCTATGGCAGCGGCCTGGAGCAGACCCGGGCCCTCCTGGAGGCGGAGGGCAACATTCCCTGGTATTTCGGCCCGGCCAAATTCGTGGCCACCTTGATGGCCTACCTCTCCGGTCTGCCCGGCGGCATCTTCGCGCCGGCCCTGTCCATCGGGGCTGGCCTCGGCCATGATCTGGCCCCCCTGCTCGACCAGAGCGCCGCCCCGGCAATGCTCCTGGCCCTGTGCATGGCGGGCTTTTTGGCGGCCGTGACCCAGGCGCCGATCACCTCCTTCGTGATCGTCATGGAGATGGTGGATGGCTATTCCCTGGTGATCAGCCTGATGGCGGTGTCGCTCCTTTCTTCGGGCCTGTCGCGCCTGATCAGCGCCCCTCTCTATCCAACCCTGGCAGCCGGTCTGGTGGCCCGCCAGACGGCACAAGCTGCGCCGGAGTCCAGATCCGCCTGATGCCACCCCTCGCAGCCCGGTTGCCTTGTGCCCCTCCCATTTTCCCCAACTCCCGCGCTCCCATCAGCGGCGGGCGGCCAGGTTCAAGGCATGCCCACCCGGTTTTCATGATTTTTACGGTGCCGGCCTTGCAGGAAAACCACCAGCCCCGGCAGGCTGACGAGGATCAGCATGACGCCATACAGCAGCGACATCATCAGCACCGCCGCTTTGTCGGCGCCGACCAAAGAAAACAGGCCGACCAGCGCGCCCTCGCGCACGCCCCAGCCGGCAATCGATACCGGCACGATGCTCAACACCAGCGCCAGCGGCACGATGGCGAAATACGTCAGCGCGCCATAAGGCAGGCCCAAGGCCCGTCCGGTGGCGAAGAACCCCAAGAGCGCCAGCACCGGTACCAAGAGGGAGGACAGCAGTAGCTTCAGGCGCTGGGCGGAGAGCGCCCGATACAGGCGGGTTGCGAGCAATTGCAGGATCGCCAGGCGTGGATGAGGCTTGAACCAGGCGTATTTGCCGGCGGCATAGCCGGCCATCAAGCCCGCAAGGCCGGCGACCATGAGCAGGAACACGAACCGATAGAGCTGCTCCGGCAGCAGCGCCGGATTCGCGGCGCAAGCGAACAGGGCGAGTAGCAGCAAGGCGCCCAGCCCGGTCACCCGGTCGATCATGATGGCATAGAGGGCGTCGCGCTTGCGAAAGCCGCAGGCGGCCACGTCGAGCACGCGCAGCGCGTCGCCGCCGATGCTGGTGGGTAGGCCCTGGTTGAAAAACTGCCCCTTGAAATAACTGCGCCAGTAAAACGCAAAGGTCTGGCCAAAACCGAGGTTGTGCATCACCAGTTGCCAGCGATAGGCCGCGACGAGGGTGCTGGCCAGTTGCAAGGACAGGGCGGCGAACAACAGCGGCGGCCGGGCCTGCGCGAGTGTTTGCCAGACGCGCGGGGCGTCGATGGAACGCAGGATGGCAAACAGGATCGCCGCCGTCACCAGCAGGCGCACGAGGTACTTGCCCGCCCGTGCGGCGGTAGAGGGTGGCGGGTGGGGCAGCGGGTGGGGCGGCACCTTATTCAATCATCGCTTTCGCCGTCGGCCCGGGGCTGGCCTTCGGCAGTGGCAAGGTCGTGATAGCCGCTGACGAGGCGCACGTAATAGCGGCCGGCCGGCTTGCCTTGTTTGCGCACGTCAATTGCCTCGATGTCGCCCGCCTTTTGCACGCGCGACAGCACCCGCTCGCTGCTCAGGCTGGCCGCATTATCGGCGACCAGCAGCAGGGTCTTGCCGGTTTGCCGTTCCGCCGGAAACCACAGGCGGTACATCAGACCGACGCTGTCGAACAAATGCTCGCTGGCGGTATCGAAGGCCGGAGGATGGCCGCCCGCGCCGCCTGCGCCATCCAGATACTGTGTCCGGTAGAACGCCAGCCCGCTGGCGATGCGGTTTCTGTCCATGCCGACGACGAGCACCTCCTGTCCCGTCGCGCGGCGGGCTTGTTGCAGCCGCACTTCGATCTCGCGGCCGAAATCGCGCCAGCCGATCAGGTGCTGATTCTTCGGGTAGCCGACACCTGGCAGGCCCAGACTGAGCCAGTGCAAGGTTGCGCCGTAAAGGAGCAGGCAAAGGACGAAGGTTGCCGGCCAGGCGCGGCGGCACCAGGCCGCAAGCTTCGGCAGGTTCGATGCCGTCGCGGGGCCGATCAGGCCAGCCAGCAGCGGGATGAGCGCCAGCCAGAGCGAGCCGGTCCAGTTCAGCTTGCTGATGCGGATCAGGCTCGCCGCCGTAAACACGGCAAGCGGCAACAGCGCCAGCCAGATCAAAAGCAGCCGGCCGCGCCGCTGCTGGTCGGCTGCGCTCGCCGCGCTGGCCGGCAAGATGGCTTCCTTGCGGTAAGTCAGCAGCGCAACGACCGACAACAACCCGGTCGGCGTCAGGAGGACAAGAATGTTGCCAATCAGGCGCGGCAGCGAAAAGGAAAACTTGCTCGCCAGCCGGTCCTGGCTCTGAAAGGCGAAAGAGATCCAGTCATGCTGCCAGTTCCAGATCACCACCGGCGACATCAACATGAGCGCAAGCAGCAGCGCCCCATAGGGTTGCGGCCGCTTGAGCCATTGCCGCGCACTCCGGTCGTAGAGCACGAAGGCAACAAAGGCGGCGCCCAGGAGGGCGATCGTGTATTTCGAACTCATGCCCAGACCGAGCGCGATGCCCACGCCCAGCCAGGCGCGCGGCTTTTCCTTGATCACGGCCTGGTACATGAAATAAATCGCCGCCGCCCAGCAGGCCGTCACCGGCGCATCGGGGCTCATGAAAAAACCGAAAAAGAAATACGCCGGCAAGACCGCGACCAGCAGCAAGGCGCGATAAGCCGTGGCGCGGTCGAATAGCTCGCGGGTCAGCCGGTACATGAAACCGGCCGTGACCAGCCCGCACAAAAACGCCGCGGCGCGCACGGCGAATTCGGTGTTGCCCAGCAGCTCGATGAAGAGGCGGATCAGCCAGGCCACCGCGAGCGGATGATCGAGATAGCCGATGTCGAGATGCTGCGCGTAATTCCAGTAATACGCTTCTTCGAACAGCAGTTCCGGCACGCCCAGATAAAAGAGGCGCAACAGCACCGCATAGCCTACGGCGGCAAGGCAAAGCCTGTCCCGATACAGCGCGCTGGCGCCCTCCCCGAGGCCGCCGGCATCGGCGAGCCAGCGATAGCCGGCATACATCGCCAGCGCCGAAAACAGCGCCGTCATCAGCGCCGCCGCCGCCGTTGCCAGCGTTGCCTTCGTAGCCACCATAGCGCCCGCGCCGACCATTTGCATGAGCGAGCCCAACAGGCCGCCGCGCAAAAAGAGGATCAGCAAGGCCAATAGGCCGAGCCTGCCCCACTGCTTGAAAGACAAGGTGCGCCAAGACGGCTCGAACGCCGCAAGCAAGGAGAAGGCCACCAGGAGCGCGGCGAAGAATCCGGCGCCGTGCGCCAGGCCCAAGGCATTCGCATCCGCGTGGAATAAGCCGAACACCGCCGCATCGACCGCGACGGCGGCCAGGCCGATGAGTAACGATGGCCAGCGGCCGGGCAGGGAGGGGTTCATCGCCTCGCCCCGCCAGCCGCCAGCGCCGGGCGCAATTGCGCCAGCACCGTCTCGACGCTGATCGCTTGCAGGCAGACATTGTCGCGGCAAGGCGTCTTGCGATGGTTGGCGGCACTGACGCAGGGCGAACAGGCCAGCCCGGCGTAGATCGGCGTGCTGTTGCCGAGCGAGCCATACAAGGCCGGGGTTTCCGGGCCGAACAGCACGAAAGTGCGCAAATCGGTGACCGCCGAAAAATGCCCCGGCCCGGAATCGTTGGTCAGCATCAGCTCGGCGATTCGATACAGCGCCGGCAATTCATCCAGCCCGTGGCAGCCGGCGAAATTGACGCAGCGCGCCTCGCCCACCTCGCTTTGCAATGCCGCCGCCGCGGCGCGTTCTCCCGGGGCGCCGGTAATCAGGATCAGCACCTCCGGATGCTCGGCGAGCAGACTGCGCATGACCGCCACGAAGCGCTCCGGCATCCAGCGCCGTTGCGGCAGCAGGTCGCTGGCGTTGGGGTTGATCAGCACGACCCGGTGCCGCGCCGCGTCATAGGCCGGATACGCCGTGCGGATGCGGCCTTGCATGGCGGCAATGGCCTCCGGAGCGACCGGGGCGCGGGCCAGTCGAATCTCACTGTCGTCGATGTGTGTCTTGGAAAATGGCAACTCGGGTTTTGCCGCCAGGGTGGCATTGACGAGCGCGACGAAATTCCTGGCGATGTGCAGATGCGGGTTGTAGGCGACGCGGCGGGTCAGCATCGCGCCGCGGTACAGCCCTTCGTTGTGAAAGGCGTGAAAACCAATGCGCCGGGCGGCGCCACAGAGGCCGGTCAATAAGGCGCTGTAGCGCGAAAACAGTTCGAGGTCGATCACCGTGTCGATGCCCTCGCGCCGCGCCCAGAACAAAAAGCGCAGGCTATCGAAGGCGAGCTTCAGGAAATTGTCGGCGCGGATCGTAAACACCTGCGCTGGCGGCACCGTGCCGAGTAGGCGCAGGCTCGCCGCGTTCGACTCGAAAATCAGGAAATACAGCGTCGCGCCGGTCGCCGCCTGGAGCTTGCGCATCGCCGGATCGGCCAGGATCGCGCTGCCCATCTCGGACAATTCGATGAACAGAACCTTTTCAGGCGGCCGCGGCCTGGCCCTACCCCAAAAATCAGCCAGGCGCGTAAACCAGGTCGCGAGGAAACATAAGGGAATGCCCGCAAAGTAGTCCACCTTGCGCATGAGGTTGATATTCATCGGGAATCAATCGTGGTGCGGATTTTTCAATGAGTCGTGTCTTCCGGAATATAGCGGAATATAGCGGCGGCTTTCTGCAGCATGACTGCCCGGCTTCCGGGAGCTTCCGGATGCTGCGCCGGAGGGCAGCCATTTCAAGGCTTCCTGATTTCCTGGCATCATGGTTTCAGGGTTTCAGGGTTTCAGCGCGCTTGACCCCCTGCCACTGGCGCAAAACCCTCCGCTTCAAAGGAGGTCTGACCGTTTCATCCGGATTCAGATGCAAGGAGCATGGCGGCCGGTAGAACCGCTCGAGCTTGCCGTCCCGGCTCTCGACGTAACGCTTGACCCTCTTTGCCTTGTGGATTCGATGATCCTCGACAATCAGGAACAGCGGGTTCACGGAACCGGCTTGGCCAGCCGTGCATCCCGCCTGGCAGTGGCATTGCTATTGGCAGTGGCCGCAAGCCACGGGAAAGCGCTGCGTGCCTTCACGCCAATGCCGCCATGACGCTCCGCCCCGCCCGCCCCGTCCGCCTCAACTGGCCAGCCTGCTGCCGCATCGCCGGGAAGGTGTGATGATCGAGTGCGCGGCCGTCGGAAATCCGTTTACATTTCATGGGCCGTATTATCGCTCACCTGACCATCCTTGCGGAAAAATCAGCACGGCCAAATGCCCCCAAACCCGCGTCAGCAAAGGAACTTGCCCGAAGCACGCTGCCGTGGCCCCCCGAGCCATGCAGAGCAATCCAGGATCCGGAGGCCGAGGATCATTGCCAATCAGGAGGGTTTTTGCGGAAGGTTTCGGCCTATGCCGGAAGGCTTGTCACTTGCCGATGCAAAAGCGGGAAAAAATTGCGCCTAGCAGGTCGTCCGGGGTGAATGCTCCGGTAATTTCCGCGAGGGCGTTCTGGGCCAGGCGCAGTTCTTCGGCAAACAGTTCCAGGGCCGGGCGGGGGCTTTCCACTTCGGCCCGGGCGGCGCCAAGGTGCATGGCTCCCCTTTCCAGGGCCTGCAGGTGCCGCTCCCGGGCGATGAACACGTCTTCGGCCTGGTGCCAGCCGGCTACTTCCAGGATGGCCTGTTCCAGCAGTTCCATGCCGGCGCCGGACTTGGCGGAGACCGAAAGGGCAATGTCCGAGCCTTCCGGGTGTCGTTCCGGGGCCTCGCCGATCAGGTCGATCTTGTTTCTCAGGGTGATGCGGCGCAGATTGGCCGGCAGCTTGGCCAGGATGGCCCGGTCGGCATCGGTGAGGCCCAGCCGGGCATCGAGGAGCAACAGCGCCAGGTCGGCCTTGCCGATTTCCTGCCAGGTGCGGGCGATGCCGATCTTTTCCACCTCGTCCCCGGTTTCCCTGAGCCCGGCGGTGTCGATGATGTGCAGGGGGATGCCCTGGATCTGGATGGAGGATTTGAGCGCATCCCGGGTGGTGCCGGCAATGGGCGTGACGATGGCCAGCTCGTCCCCGGCCAGGCGATTGAGGAGCGAGGACTTGCCGACATTGGGCTGGCCGATCAGCACCACCTGCAGGCCCGCCTGGAGCAGCTTGCCTTGCCCCGCCTTGTCCCGCACCGTTGCCAGTTGGGCTTCGAGCCGGGCCAGGCGGCCAAAGGCGTCGGTCGCCTGGAGGAAGTCGATGTCCTCCTCGGGAAAATCCAGGGTGGCTTCCACCCGCAGGCGCAGCTCGATCAGTTCATCCACCAGGGCGTGGATGGCCCTGGAGAATTCCCCCTGCAGGGAACGCACGGCGGAGCGGGCGGCGGCCTGGGTGGAGGCGTCGATCAGGTCGGCCACGGCTTCGGCCTGGGCCAGGTCGAGCTTGCCGTTGAGGAAGGCGCGGCGGGTGAATTCCCCGGGTTCGGCCAGGCGCGCGCCCAGTTCGAGGCAGCGGCGCAGCAGCAGGTTCATGACCACCGGGCCGCCGTGGCCTTGCAGTTCCAGCACGTCCTCGCCGGTAAAAGAGGCCGGACCAGGAAAGTAGAACAGCAGGCCGGTATCGATGGGGCGGCCGTCGGCGGCGAAAAAATCGGTGAGGGTGGCGTAACGGGGGCGCGGGCTCTTGCCGGTGAGGGCCTCGGCCATGGCCATGAGGCCGGTGCCGGAAACCCGGATCACCCCCACCCCGCCCCGGCCGGGGGGGGTGGCAATGGCGGCAATGGTGGGGCTGGGGTAATTCATGGGGGCATCCTGCCGGGTAGACGGAAAAAGGGCCGCTGGAGCTGGCCCCGGCGGCCCTGTCTGGTGCGGATCATCAGGCCTTGGGGTCGTTGGCGGCCTTGGGCTTGTCGCCACCCGCTTCGATCATGCGGGTGATCTGCCACTGCTGGGCGATGGAGAGGATGTTGTTGACCACCCAGTACAGCACCAGACCGGCCGGGAAGAAGAAGAACATGACGCCGAATATCAGCGGCATCATCATCATCACCTTGGCCTGGATCGGGTCCGGCGGGGCGGGATTGAGCTTGGTCTGGATGAACATGGAAACCATCATGATCACCGGCAGCACATAGTAGGGGTCGGCGGCGGACAGATCCTTGATCCACAGGATCCAGGGCGCGTCGCGCATTTCCACGGCGCCCAGCAGCACCCAGTACAGGGCGATGAACACGGGAATCTGGATCACGATGGGCAGGCAGCCTCCCAGGGGATTGATCTTCTCGGTCTGGTAGAGCTTCATCATTTCCTGATTCAGACGCTGCTTGTCGTCGGCAAAGCGTTCCTTGAGCTGGGCCAGGCGCGGCGTCATCTGGCGCATCTTGGCCATGGACTTGTAGGAAGCCGCAGACAGGGGGAAGAAGGCCGCCTTGATGGCCACGGTCAGGATCACGATGGCCCAACCCCAGTTGCCCACCAGGGCGTGAATCCATTCCAGGACCCAGAAGATCGGGGCGGCAATGATGTGCAGCCAGCCGTAGTCCACCACCAGATCCAGGCCGGGAGCCACCTGCTTCAGGGTGGCCTGTTCCTGGGGACCGGCATAGAGGGGCATGCTGAACGTACCCTTGGCGCCCGGCGCCACTTGTCCCATGGGTACGATCAGGCCGGCCGCAATCACGGCATTCTTGCCTTCGCCGCTCAGCTTGCGCATGTAGAACTCCCGGGGCATGTCGCCCTTGGGCGTCCAGGCGGCCACGAAGTAGTGCTGGACCATGGCCAGCCAGCCATCGTTGGCCTGCCTGGCAAACTTGGCCTTGCCCTCGATGATGTCGGAAAACTTGACCTTCTGATACTTCTCGGCTTCGGTATACACGGCCGGACCGGTGAAGGTGGACACCATCATCGAATCCCCGGCCGGAGCGACTTCATCGCGCTGGAACTGGTAATAGGCGCTGGGGGTCAGGACTTGCCGACCCATGTTCTGCACTTCCCAGGCCACATCGATCAGGTAGGAGCCGCGCGTGAAGGTATAAATCTTGGTGACCTTGACGCCATTGGCCGCGGGCGCTTCCAGACGGACCTGGAAAGAATCGGCACCTTCGGGCAATTCCCGGGGGCCGGCCACAACCTTGAACATGGTCTTGTGATTCGGCAAGCCATCACCGATCAGACCGCTCTGGGCGGCATACTGGTGTTCAGGATCAAACAGCACGAACTGCTTTTCCTTGTCGCCATGGGCCTTGAAACGGTTCAGTTCCATCCACAGCAGATCGCCGCCCTGGGTGGAGATTTCGGCCTTGTACAAATCGGTGGCGATTGTCAGCTTCTCGGCCGCGGCGGCGGCGGGCGCGGTCGTCACTTCGCCAATGCGATCGGCTGCCGCCTTCAGGCCGGGGCCGGGCTGGGGGGTAATGGAATCCGCCGCCTGGGCCTGAACCTGCGCCAATTGAGGATTCTGGTGTTTTTGCCAAGCGTCCCAGAGCATGAACAAGGAGAGGCCAAAAACAAGCAACAACATCAGACGTCTGGTATCCATGGACGACCTTTATCAAGTGAATTCAAGGAACGGGGTCTACCCCGCCCGGATGCCAGGGGTGGCAACGACAGACCCTTTTCAGGCCCAGCCAGCCGCCCCGCAAAGCCCCGTATTTTTGCACAGCTTCGACGGTGTATTCGGAACAACTGGGATAAAAACGACAATTCCGCCCCAGCAAGGGGCTCAGGGCGTACTGGTAAACGCGCAGCAAAAAAAGGATGAGCGGTTTCAAGATCGGTGCCTTGCGCGTCCGGCAGCCTCGTCAGGCGCGGCATCCCGGCGCAGTTTGCCGAGCAGATGGACAATTTCAGCCGCGACTGCGCGGCGATCCGGTTTATCCAGTTTCACCGCCAGGCGAAAAAGAATGTCCCGGGCCGGCAGTTGCGGTTGCAGCAGACGAAACTGCTCGCGAGCAATGCGCTTGACCAGGTTGCGCTGTACCGCGTGCTTCAGCAATTTCTTGCCGATCACCAGACCGAGCCGGGCCGGCTCGCCCGCTTCGCGGCGCGGGCCATAGTGCAGCAGGAACAACTTGCCACGAATCGCCCGCTTGAAACCAAAAACGGATGAATACTCATCCGTTCTGGTCAGTCGATACTGTCTGGGGAATGGCCTGGATTCCCCGTGTGTCACGTCTGGAATCAAACGGCCAGACGATGACGGCCCTTGGCGCGGCGGGCAGCGATGACCTTGCGGCCGCCCTTGGTGCGCATGCGGACCAGGAAACCGTGGGTGCGCTTGCGGCGCACGACGGAGGGCTGATACGTGCGTTTCATGATGATTTCCTTAGCTGACTGAGAGAAAAGCGCGCAATTACACATTGAAAATCAGTCTTTTGTCAAGTGCCGCAAAAATTTCCTGTTGTGGATAACTTCCGCCTGGCAAGGTAAAATGCGCGTTCTCGCCCGTACTTCCGCCCTGGATTGCCTTGGGTGGGGGCGTATTTCTTTCAACCCTTTCAACCCAATTCCCGGGTCTGTCCCGGTACACCAAGAGTCTTCTTCATGTCCGGTTTCTGGGAATCCTGTCTCCTGAGTTTCGAACAGGACCTGCCCATCCAGCAATTCAATACCTGGATACGTCCCCTGCGCCTGGAGGGCGAGCCCCATCCGGAGGAGGGCCTGCGGTTGTGCGCCCCGAATGGTTTCATCCTGAAATGGGTGCGGGACCGCTACCTGGGACGCATCGAGGACTACGCCGAAGCCTTCTTCGGCAAGCCGGTCAGCGTCAATCTCTGTGTTGCCGAAAAAAAGGCTCCGGTCGCCCCGGTCAGCCAGCCGGCGGCCAAGGCCGCCCCTGCCCCTGCCTCGGGCGCCGAACAGCGTCCCGCGCCGCGCCCGGAAGTCCCGAAAACTCCCGGCAGCACCTATGACAAGACCCGCCTCAAGTACGACCTCACCTTCGACAACCTGGTGGTGGGCAAGGCCAACGACCTGGCCCGGGCCGCCGCCCAGCAGGTGGCCCAGAACCCGGGGGGCGCCTATAATCCCATGTTCATCTATGGCGGCGCCGGCCTGGGCAAGACCCACCTGATGCACGCCATCGGCAACTACGTGGCCAGCCAGAATCCGGAAAAGGTGGTGCGCTACGTGCACGCCGAGGATTACTACTCGGACGTGGTGAAGGCCTACCAGCAGAAATCCTTCGACGTCTTCAAGCGCTATTACCGCAGCCTCGATGTGCTGCTCCTGGACGATGTGCAGTTCTTCAACGGCAAGAACCGCACCCAGGAAGAATTCTTTTACGCCTTCAACGCCCTGATTGAAGCCAGGAAGCAGATCATCATCACCTGTGACACCTATCCCAAGGACGTCAATGGCCTCGACGACCGGCTGGTGACCCGCTTCGACTGGGGCCTCACGGTGCAGATCGAGCCGCCGGAAACCGAGATGCGGGTGGCGATCCTGAAGAAGAAGGCCGAGGCCGAAGGTCTGGACCTGGATGACGAAGTCGCCTTCTTCATCGCCAAGCACCTGCGCTCCAACGTGCGCGAACTGGAAGGGGCCCTGAAGAAGGTGCTGGCCTATTCCTCCTTCCGGGGCCAGGACATCACTCTGGAACTGGCCAAGGAAGCCTTGAAGGACATCATCGGCTCGATCCGCAACGTCAGCATCGACGGCATCCAGAAGACCGTGGCCGATTACTACAAGATCAAGGTGGCGGACCTGTTTTCCAAGAAACGCACCCGCGCCATCGCCCGGCCCCGCCAGGTGGCGATGTGGCTGTGCAAGGAAGTGACCCAGTTCAGCTACCCGGCGATCGGCGACGCTTTTGGCGGCCGGGATCACACTACCGTGATTCACGCCGTCAAGACGGTCGAAGGCCTGAAGGCCAAGGACAACGAACTCAACCACGATCTGCACGTGCTGGTGCAGGTGCTCAAGGGTTGAGGGGGGTTGAGGGGGTTTGAGGAAAAACCGGATTTGGCGCCGCAAATATTGAAAACAGATTCTTTTGAAATTATTCACCGACTCGTTCCTGACTTGGTTGTCATAGAGGCCGCATCGACATGATTATTCTGAAAAGCCCGAGGGATGCCCTGCTTGCTCCCCTGCAATCCGTATCCGGTATCGTCGAAAGACGGCACACCCTGCCCATCCTCTCCAACGTGCTGCTGGAAAAGCAGGGGGATTCCCTCACCCTGATCGCCACTGACATCGAAATCCAGATCACCACCCGGAGCGAAAACGTGGGCGGCGATGGCGACGGTGCCGTGACCGTGGCCGCCAAGAAGTTGCAGGAAATCCTGCGTTCCTTGCCCGACACCGCTGAAATCACCCTGGACCTGGAAGACAAGCGCCTGCTGCTCAAGGCCGGCAAGAGCCGCTTCAGCCTGCAGACCCTGCCCGCCGAGGACTTCCCCCGCATGGCCATTACCGAAGGCGAGAGCAGAGCCTTCAGCGTCACCCAGAAACAATTCCGTAACCTGATCGGCAAGACCCAGTACGCCATGGCCACCCAGGATGTGCGCTACTACCTGAACGGCCTGATGCTGATGGTCGATGGTCAGGAACTACGCTGCGTTGCCACCGACGGCCACCGCCTGGCCTACAACAGCATGGACATCGAAGCCGATCTGCCTCGCCAGGAAATGATCCTGCCCCGCAAAACCGTGCTGGAACTCAACCGCCTTCTGGCCGACCATGAAGAACCGCTGCAGATCACCGTGGGCACCAACCAGATTCATTTCACCTTCGGCCATACGCTGCTGGTTTCCAAGCTCATCGACGGCAAGTTTCCCGATTATGAGCGGGTGATTCCCGCCCAGCTTTCCAACCACATGCGGGTCGACCGGCAGACCCTGCACTCCGCCATGTCGCGGGTCGCCATCCTCACCAACGACAAGTTCCGCGGTGTGCGCATCATACTGGAGCCCAACACCCTGAAAATCATCGCCGCCAACACGGAACAGGAAGAAGCGCAGGAAGAAATCGAGGTTCAGTACGAAGGTGCGCCGCTGGATGTGGGCTTCAACGTCACCTACCTGCTCGACGTGCTCAACAACCTGGGCGGTGACGAAATCCAGTGGAGCTTCAACGACGCCAACTCCAGCGCCCTCATCTCCGTGCCCGATAACGACCGCTTCAAATACGTCGTGATGCCCATGCGCATCTGACCTGGCCCAGGTCCTGCGCGGACCCCGTCCAGGCCTGGCCGGGGGGATTCACGAACACACCGGAAAAATCGATGACCCAAGAAAACCAGAACCCCGCCTACGGCGAAGCCAGCATCCAGATCCTCGAAGGCCTGGAGGCCGTGCGGAAACGTCCGGGGATGTACATCGGCGATACCTCCGACGGCACCGGCCTGCATCACCTGGTCTTCGAAGTCGTGGACAACGCCATCGACGAAGCCCTGGCCGGCTACTGTGACGACATCGTGGTCACCATCCACACCGACAACTCCATCAGCGTCGTGGACAACGGCCGGGGCATCCCCACCGGCGTGAAAATGGACGACAAGCACGAACCCAAGCGCAGCGCCGCCGAAATCGCCCTCACCGAGTTGCATGCCGGGGGCAAGTTCAACCAGAACTCCTACAAGGTTTCCGGCGGACTGCACGGCGTCGGCGTCTCCTGCGTCAATGCGCTTTCCAGGTGGCTGCGCCTCACCATCCGCCGCGGTGGCAAGCGCTACTTCATGGAATTCGAGCGGGGCGTGCCCGTGGACCGCATCCTGGAAATGCGCGACGGCTTCGAGGTTTCACCTCTCAAGGTCATTGGCGACAGCCAGCACAACGGCACCGAGGTGCACTTCCTCGCCGATGAGGAGATTTTCGAAAACATCGAATTCCACTACGACATCCTCGCCAAGCGCCTGCGCGAACTCTCCTTCCTCAACAACGGCGTCAGCATCAAGCTCGTGGATCAGCGCAGCGGCAAGGAAGAATTGTTTGCCTTCGCTGGCGGTGTCCAGAGTTTTGTCGAGTACATCAACCGCAGCAAGGCCATCCTGCACCCCACCATTTTCTACTCCGCCGGCGAAGCCAAAGTGGGCGACACGGGCGTTACCATCGGCGTCGAAGTCGCCATGCAGTGGAACGACAGCTACCAGGAGCAGGTGCTCTGCTTTACCAACAACATTCCCCAGTCCGATGGCGGCACCCACCTCACCGGCCTCAGGGCCGCCATGACCCGGGTCATCAACAAATACATCGAAGAACACGAAATCGCCAAGAAGGCCAAGGTCGAAATCACCGGTGACGACATGCGCGAAGGCCTGGCCTGTGTGCTCTCGGTGAAAATGCCCGATCCCAAGTTTGCCTCCCAGACCAAGATGAAACTGGTGTCGAGCGAAGCGCGGCCCGCCGTCGAAGAAGTCGTGGCCGCCAAACTGCACGAATTCCTGCAGGAACGCCCGGCCGATGCCAAGACCATCTGCGGCAAGATCGTCGAAGCCGCCCGGGCCCGTGATGCCGCCCGCCGGGCCCGGGAAATGACCCGCCGCAAGGGCGTCCTGGACGGCATCGGCCTGCCCGGCAAACTGGCCGACTGCCAGGAAAAGGACCCCGCCCTGTGCGAACTGTATCTGGTCGAGGGCGACTCCGCCGGCGGCTCCGCCAAGCAGGGCCGCGACCGCAAATTCCAGGCCATCTTGCCCCTCAAGGGCAAGATCCTCAACGTGGAAAAGGCCCGCTTCGACAAGATGCTCTCTTCCCAGGAAGTGGTCACCCTGATCACCGCCCTGGGCACCGGCATCGGCAAGGACGAATACAAGCCGGAGAAGCTGCGCTACCACCGCATCATCATCATGACCGACGCGGACGTGGACGGCGCCCACATCCGCACCTTGTTGCTCACCTTCTTCTACCGGCAGATGCCCGAGCTGGTCGAGCGCGGCCACATCTACATCGCCCAGCCGCCGCTCTACAAGGTCAAGCACGGCAAGACCGAGCGCTACCTGAAGGACGACCACGAGTACAACCAGTTCCTGCTCAAGATGGCGATGCAGGAATCCAGCCTCACCCCCAAGGCCGACGCTCCTCCCATCAGCGGCGACGCCCTGGAAGAACTGGCTCGCTCCTGGCTGCTTGCCCAGGCCGTCATCGAGCGTCTGGCGCATTACATCAATCCGGAAATCCTCCATGCCGTGGTGGAACACAACCTCAGCCTGAATCTCTCCAGCCAGGCCGAAGCCGAAACCAGCGCGGCGCTGTTCTCCCGTTTCCTCAAGCCCGGAACCCGCATCCGCGCCAGCTACGACGAAGAGCAGGAGCGCTGGCTGCTGCGCATGGAACGCATGCACCACGGCAACGTCAAGGTCGGCCTGATCGACGAAGACTTCCTGCGTTCCGGCGACTACGCCCAGCTCAGGAAAACCGCCGACCTCCTGGCTGGCCTGTTCGGGCCGGGCGCCATCATGGTCCGAGGCGAAAAGAAGTGCGCCGTGAAAAACTTCGCCGAAGCCATGACGTGGCTGATGAGCGAAGTGGAACGGGGCATCAGCAAGCAGCGCTACAAAGGCCTGGGCGAAATGAACCCCAGCCAGCTCTGGGAAACCACCATGGACCCCACCGTGCGCCGCCTGCTCAGGGTGAACATCGACGACGCCATCGGCGCCGACCAGATTTTCACCACCCTGATGGGCGAACTGGTCGAACCCCGGCGAAATTTCATCGAAAGCAACGCCCTGTACGCGCGGAATATCGACGTATGAGTCTGCCGGATGCCTCAGAAAGTGAGCACTGTGCCGGGTCAGTGAAAAACTGCTGACGATGCTCTGGCAAGTTGGCAGGGAATCAGGTCTGCTTCTTAAAGAAAAACCGGTTCGGGCACCAGATTCACGCCAAAGCGGGCCAGTACGGCTTCGCGCACGGCCCGGGTCAGGGCCTGAACGTCCCGGCTCTTGGCGCCGCCCCGGTTGACCAACACCAGGGCCTGATGTTCATACATGCCCACCGGGCCCAGGTTGCGGCCTTTCCAGCCTGCCTGTTCGACCAGCCAGCCGGCGGCCAGTTTGACGCTGCCATCGGCCTGGGGATAGCGGGGCAGATGAGGGTGGGCCGTGGCGAGGGCCGTCGCCAGTTCGGCGCTGACGACCGGGTTCTGGAAGAAGCTGCCGGCGTTGGGCAGCGCCGCCGGATCAGGCAGTTTCTTCTGGCGGATGGTGATGATGGCGGCTGCAAGCTGTTGCGGGGAGGGGCTGTCAATGCGGTTTCGGGCCAGTTCGGCGCTGACTTCGCCGTAAGCGGTGCGGGGATGCCAGCGCTTGGGCAGGCGGAAGGTGATCCGGGTGATGGCGTAGCGGCCCGTGAGGTGCCAGCCTTCCCGCTTGAACAGGCTGTCCCGGTAGCCAAAGGCGCAGTCGGCGGCGGAAAACCGGGTGGTCTTGCCGGTGTGCAGATCCACCGCTTCCAGATGGTCGATGAGTTCCCCCACCTCCAGGCCATAGGCGCCGATGTTCTGGATCGGCGCGGCGCCGACGCTGCCGGGAATCAGGGAGAGGTTTTCCAGCCCCGGCCAGCCCCGGGCCAGGGTCCATTGCACGAAGTCATGCCAGTTTTCTCCCGCTCCGGCCCGCACATACCAGGCCTGGGCATCTTCCCCTGCCAGTTCCCGGCCGGGGATGGCCATGGAGAGCATCAGCCCGGGAAAGTCGCCGGTCAGTACCAGGTTGGAGCCGCCACCCAGGGCAAAGCGCCGCCGGCCGGCCAGGTCCGGGTGGCGGGCGACTGCCGCCAGTTGCTCCGCGCTCGTGATGGTGGCCAGGAACTCGGCCTGGGCGGGCAGGGCCAGGCTGTTGCGGGACGTCAGGTCGGCGTGGGGCTGGATGAAATCGGGCAGCATGATCAGGAATTCGAGGGAATGGGAAGCAGCCGGTCATAGGCCAGATTGAACAGGTAGGCATAGCCGGCGTAGGTGAGGGCAAGGCCGATGTCGGTGACCAGGACGGTCCAGAAATCCATGCCGGTCCAGGCCATGATCACCGGCAGGCTGAAGAGCAGCAGGCCGCCTTCGAAGCCCAGGGCGTGGGCGAGGCGCAGCACCTGGGGACGCTGGTCGGCCCGGCGGCCCGTGAGGCGGCCTTCGAGCCAGTCGAAGGCGGTGCAGTAGGCGGCATTCCAGAGGCTGGCGACCAGGGAAATGAGCGCCAGCAGGGCGGCGGATTCCAGCAGAGGTTCACCGCTTGCCAGGGTGAACAGGGGCGTGATGAGGAACACGCCCAGCAGTTCGAACAGGATCGCCTGGCGGAGGCGGTCCGGCAGGGTGCGCAGGGGAGGGGAATTCATGCAACGGTCGGGGAAAAAGCAAAGGTGGAAGTGTGGCAGAGAAACCCTGCCGGGGGCCAGTGGTGCAGGGTGGGTTGCAGGATGGGGGCGGCTTCAGGGTCCCCGGGCCCTGGCCAGGCTTGGGCGGGCGTGGGGCGGGCGTGGGGCGGGCGATGCACCGGCTCCACGCAGGAGAGGAAAGTCAAGCCGGCCGAAAAGGGGGCCGGGCTTACTCGGGAGCTTGCCAGCGCAGCACCAGGCGTGCGCCGCCCGAGGGTTTCAGGGTGAGGGTCTTTTCCTGTTGCTGCCCGCCCAGGCCCGCCTTGATCTTGTAGCGGCCCGGCGCTGTCACCTGCACGAGGCCGATCGGCCCGCAGGCTTGTTCGGCCAGGGGTTCGCCCTTGATGCTTTCGATCCGGGTGTGCACATCGGAAATGTAATGGCCGTCGTGGGTGACAAAGAGCAGGGTGAGGGATTGCTGCTTGCCTTCGGCCAGCATCGCGGCGGATTCGTCGGAACCGATGCCGCCGCAGCGCAGGCTGAGGGGGGGTGCCGTGGTTTCGGCCAGAGCGGGCAGGCTGGCCAGGGAGAGCAGGCCCAGGAAGGGAAGTACGTAAAGGGGGGTGGTTTTCATGTCGGACTCCTTGCTGATGAAAAGTCTCATGGTATCCGGTTTCATCGGTTTGCCATCCCGCTTTGCCGGGACGGACGGCAAAGCGGCGCGGACAAAGTTAGAATGCCCGCTGCCATGATGATAACCTCAGTCGCCCTCATTCCCCATCCGGACTACCCAGCCCCAGGGATCCGCGCCCTCACGGTAGCCTGCCGTGGGCTACCGGATGGGAGCCTGGAGCTGCACTACCGCCTGGCGGGGGACCTGGCAAGCCTTTGCCTGCCGGACCGGGCCCATCCCGTCGAAGCCGACCGGCTCTGGGCCCATAGCTGCTTCGAGGTGTTCCTGGCCCGGGCTGATTCGCGGGCTTATCGGGAATACAATTTCTCACCCTCCGGCCAGTGGGCGGGCTATGGCTTTGGCGCTTACCGTCAGCGCCGGGAAGGGCTGGAACTGCCGGCCCCGTGCCTGGACTGGCAAGCGGCTGCCGGCTGCCTGGAACTGATCGCCCGCCTGCCCGGGGCGGCTCTGGCCGAAGGCGCCGGCGCCCTGCAACTGGGCCTTACCAGCGTGCTGGAACTGGCCGATGGCCGGCTCTCCTACTGGGCCTTGCACCACCCGGCACCGCGTCCCGACTTTCATCATCGCAATGGTTTTATCCTGACCCTGACGACCCCACCATGATCCAATTCGGCCTCGACCGTCTGCTTGAAGACCCTGATCTGCGCCGCCCCCTGGCGGGAAAACGCATCGCCCTGCTGGCCCACCCGGCCTCCGTGAGCCGGGACCTGACCCACGGCCTCGATGCCCTGGCGGCCCTGCCCGACCTGAACATCACCGCTGCCTTCGGCCCCCAGCACGGCCTCAGGGGCGACAAGCAGGACAACATGGTGGAATCCCCGGATTACAGCGACCCGCGCCACGGTATCCCGGTGTTCAGCCTCTACGGTGCCGTGCGCCGCCCCACCGATGCCATGCTGGACAGCTTCGATGTGCTGCTCGTTGACCTGCAGGACCTGGGCTGCCGCATCTACACCTTCATCACTACCCTGCGCTATGTGCTGGAGGCCGCCGCCCGGCAGGGCAAGGCGGTCTGGGTGCTGGACCGGCCCAACCCCGCCGGCCGGCCGGTGGAAGGCCTGCGGCTACGCCCCGGCTGGGAGAGCTTCGTGGGCGCCGGCCCCATGCCCATGCGCCACGGCCTCACCCTGGGCGAACTGGCGCGCTGGTTCATCGCCACCCTGAAGCTGGACGTGGATTGCCAGGTCGTCACCCTGGCCGGCTGGCAGCCCGAAGCCGCCCCCGGCTATGGCTGGCCCCTGGGGCAGCGCAGCTGGATCAACCCCAGCCCCAACGCCCCCAACCTTGCCATGGCCCGGGCCTACGCCGGCACGGTACTGCTCGAAGGCACGACGCTGTCCGAAGGCCGGGGTACCACCCGGCCCCTGGAACTGTTCGGCGCCCCGGACATCGACGCCCGCGCCGTCATTGCTGAAATGCGCGCCCTGGCACCGGAATGGCTGAAGGGCTGCCGCCTGCGCGAATGCTGGTTCGAGCCCACCTTCCACAAACACGCCGGCAAGCTTTGCAACGGCGTGCAGTTTCACGTGGAACCTTGCGATGGCTATGACCACCAGGCCTTCAAACCCTGGCGCCTGCAAACCCTGGCCTTCAAGGCCCTGCGCCGCCTGCAGCCCGACTACCCCCTGTGGCGGGACTTCGGCTACGAATACGAGTACGACCGGCTGGCGATCGACCTGATCAATGGCAGTCCGTTACTGAGGGAGTGGGTCGATGATCCCGCGGCCTCCCCGGCCGACTTCGAAGCCCTGGTGCGGCCGGATGAGGTGGCGTGGGAGGACGAGCGGCGGGGATTCTTGCTGTATTGAAGGGGCTGGAAAACGACTCGAAACGGTCCTTGCCGTCTTGCGAAACAGACTTTCAGCGTAGCGCTTCAGGGCCGCCAGCCGTTGCTTGCGAAACCTGGGGAAACTGTTCGGAAACTGTTCGGTATGCCTCGCCAGCGGGATGGACGGTTCAAGCCAGAATTCAAGCCAGAATTTCGCTTCCCCATCCGCGGGAACAAATGCACATGCCTTTCCGGCTCTTCCCGGGAAAAGAAGAGCCGGAAGAGGCAGAGGCCATCACGGACAATGGTTGGAGCTTGTCTCCGGGGTACGGCGACTTAAACCGCCAGCCCCGTCGTCTCAGCCACGCCCAGCATGAGGTTCATGCACTGAATCGCGGCACCGGAGGCGCCCTTGCCCAGGTTGTCGAAGCGGGCGGCCAAAAGGATCTGTTCGCTGTGGCCGAACACGAAAATTTCCGCCCGGTTGGTGTCGTTGCAGGCGGTGGCGGGCAGGAACCCGTTATCCAGCACCGCGGCGGCATCCAGGGGCATGACCTTGACGAAGACTTCGCCGGCGTAGTGTTCGGCGAAACAGGCCTGCACGTCGGCGGGAGTGATCTTCCGGGAGAGCAGGCGCGGCAGCAGGGGGACGGCGACCACCATGCCCTGGGCGAAGTTGCCGACGATGGGGGTGAACAAGGGCGGGTAGGCCAGGCCGGTTTGAACCTGCATTTCGGGCAGGTGCTTGTGGGTCAGGCCGAGAGCGTAGAAGCGCGGGCTCTTCATGGCTTCCGGCAGGCTGGCCGGTTCTTCGTAGCTGGCGATCATTTCCTTGCCGCCGCCGCTGTAGCCGGTGATCGAGTAGGTGCTGGCCGGGTAGTCGGGGGGCACGATGCCGCCCGCCACCAGCGGGGCCATGAGCATGATGAAGCCGCTGGCGTGGCAGCCGGGCACGGCGACTTTCCGGGCGTTTTTGATGCGCTCGCGCTGGCCGCCGTTGAGTTCGGGCAGGCCGTAGACCCAGTCCGGGTGGGTGCGGTGGGCGGTGGAGGCGTCGAGGAAACGGGTATGGCCGTTGTCCGGAGCGAGCAGGGCGACGGATTCCTTCGATGCCGCATCGGGCAGGCAGAGGAAGACCACGTCGGCCTTGTTGATGTATTCGGCCTTCACCACCGGGTCCTTGCGCTGGGTTTCGGGGATGGTGAGGATTTCAATTTCGGGGCGCAGGGCGAGCCGCTCGTCGATCTTGAGGCCGGTGGTGCCGTGGCGGCCGTCGATGAATACCTTGAAAGTCATGGATGCTCCGGAGCTGTTGTGCTGTGTTCGAGCCCGTCATTGTAGGCGGGTTCGGTGCATTTTTCGTGACGCAGGCGTGGCGGCAGGCTAGCTGGCCTGAGTCTCGAAATGGACGACCCGGTTGCGCCCGGCGGCCTTGGCCTGATACATGGCCTGGTCGGCCCGGTTGATGATTTCGCTCAGGGTGCCCCGGGAATCGGTGGTGTAGCCGATGCTGACGGTGAGGGGAATCCGTTCTCCATTCACTTCCAGGTCGATGGCTTCGATGCGGCGGCGCAGGGCTTCGAAGTAGCAGGCGGGAGTTTCGTCGGCAGTCAGTGTACTGAAGCAGACGAATTCCTCGCCACCGTAACGGGCCACGAGGTCGTCATGGCTGTCGCTGCCGCGGCGCAGGACGTCGGCGATTTTTTTCAAGGCCAGATCGCCGGTGGCGTGGCCGTAGTGGTCGTTGATGCGCTTGAAGTGATCGGCGTCGAGCAGGGCCAGGGCGATCGGGCCATGCTGTTTCCGGGCGCTACTGAGTCGCAGCTCGGCGATTTCGAACAGGCGGCGGCGGTTGTAGAGGTGGGTCAGGTAATCCCGGTTGGCCAGGTCACGCAATTGCCGCACGAAGCGCACCATGTTGATATTTTGAACGATGCGGCAGTAGAACTCTTCCACCTGGAAATGCTTGTTGAGGTAGTCATTGGCCCCGGCCTTGATCATGGCGGCGGAGAGATCCGGGTGGGTGGCGTCGGAGAGGGTGATGATGGCCAGGTCTTCGCGGCGGAAGTCACGCCGGATCTGGCGGATCAGAGTCAGGCCATCCATCTTCGGCATGTAGTAGTCGGTGAGCACCAAGGCGGTTTCCTGGTGTTCCTGCAACAGAGCCAGGGCTTCCAGACCATTGCTGGCGGTGAGGATGCGAAACCGGTACTGCTCCAGCAAGCGGCTCAGGTGGATGCGAAAGGTGGCTGAATCATCGACCACCAGCACGGTCATTTCCCGATTCTGGCGCAGGCGGCCCACCAGATAGGCCACATCTTCAATGGCGGCGGCGCCGGTCTTGAACATATAGTCGATCACCCGGCGATCCAGCACGGCCTGGCGGATCATCGGGTCCAGGGTGGCAGTGAGGACGATGCTGGGCACCTTGAAGGTCTGTACCAGATCCACCACTTCGCTGCCCGAGGCATCCGGCAGGGTGAGGTCGAGAATGGCACAGAAGAAGGGTTCGGGCGTATGGGTCAGCAGTTCCCGGGTTTCGGCCAGAGTTTCCGCTTCCACTACCGTGACGTTTTCCAGCAATTGCAGGTAGCCGCGCAACTGGTAGCGCACGGTCTTGCTGTCCTCGACCACCAGCACCCGGATCGGGGCATGGCTATCAAAGCCGCCGGCAAGACGGGCCAGCTTTTCACTGCAAAACACGGAAGGGGATGACATGGCGGGACAGGGGGCTAGGACTTGAGGCGGAAACCTGGGTCATTGTCGCATGCTTTTCGGGTCGGGAGGCGGGCTTGAATGGGGATAGAATCCCGGGCATTGCTTTTGACCCGCCAAGCCCCATGGACCTGACCACTCCCGCCCTGCTGTTTCCTGCCATCTCCTTGCTGCTGCTGGCCTATACCAACCGTTTTTTGTCGCTGGCCCAGGTGATCCGCCAGCTGCATGCGTCCGAAGTCCGCAATGCCCCGGTGGTGCGGCGCCAGATTCCCGGCCTCAAGCGGCGCATCGCGCTGATCCAGTACATGCAGGGCTTTGGCGTCCTGAGCTTTCTGCTCTGCGCGCTGTCCATGTTTGCCCTGTTCATCCACGGGGAAATGCCGGGCAAGGTGCTGTTTGGCATCAGTCTTCTTTCCCTCGCGGTCTCCCTGGTGCTGTCCCTGGTGGAAGTGCTGATTTCCACCAATGCCCTGGCGGTGGTGGTGGAGGACCTGGAGCAGCCTGATTGATGATTTCCGGTGAATTTCAATCGACCAATCCAGCCCTGTGTCGCCAGTTTCTGCCCCTCAAGCTGTTTGAGCCAACCTTGCTTGAGCATGGGCGACTTAAAATCCATCATCACGATCATGCAGAGAGAGGTGGGGTAACTGCTGGTTCAGGTTGAAAGCAAAAGCGCGACAGCAATGTGTTGCGCTCGGTGCATCTCCAGCCTTGTCCGGAAAGTACGCGCTCCAGACAAATCAGACAGTCGCCCCGCCTCCTGCCCCTGACTCGCCGTCACCGGCCTCGATGTCTCGGGATTGGAGAACCCTCACCCTCGTTCATCCCTCTGGTGTGCCTCGGCCCGGTCATCCGGCATCGGATGCGGGATGCGGGACGATGGGACGATGGGACGACGGGACGACGGGACGACGGGACGACGGGACGACGGGCGTGATCCTGAAGGTCGAACAGGCAAAAGCATCGCAGGAAAGCCGGGCGTTTGAGACAATACCCGCTGTTTCGCAACTGAACTTGCTCCGATGGTAACCACGACCGCCTATTCCACCGATTCCCGCTACCGTACCTATCCGGGTGATGGTTACGACGGCGTTGTGCGCGTGAGCATCGATGGCTTTTATGGCACGGGCACGTTGCTGTTTGATGGCCGCGCCATCCTGACGTCGGCTCACCTGTTCGAGGGGCGGGCGGGATCTGCCAGCGTCACTTTCGATACGGGGAGCGGGACACAGACGCTCGGCACCACCAAAATACTGCCGCATCCCGGCTATGACGCAGACAGCAACAATGACCTGGCAATTGCCTGGCTATCGGAAACAGCGCCGGTGGCGGCCGATCGCTATGACATCTATCGCGACAGCGACGAGGTCGGGCAAGTCTTCGCGTTGTCAGGCTATGGCCGAACAGGTACGGGAAGCACGGGCGCGACCAGTCCCGACACCCAAAGTCCGGTCCGCCTCAAGGCCGCCAATCGGTTCGATGCCGATGCCGCTACACTGAAGAGCTACCTCGGCTCCGGGATGGCTTGGACACCGCTAGCCGGAACGCAACTGATCGCCGACTTCGACAACGGCACCTCCAGCCACGATGCGCTGGGCCAACTGATGTATCGGCATGACACAGGCCAGGGTCTGGATGAAGGTCTGATTGGCCCGGGTGACAGTGGTGGTCCGGCATTCATTCAGAACGAGATTGCCGGCGTCGCCAGTTACATCGCCAGCCTGACTCGTGACGGCATCGACCCTGATATTGATCGCCTCACGAACAGCAGCTTCGGTGAAGTCGCCGCCTGGCAGCGGGTGAGTGCCTACCAGCAGTGGATCGACCAGAGCCTGCGGGCCAACTATGCCGGCGCGCCGACCAGGCCGGAGGAGGTCGAAAAGGAGGTGGTCGAGGGCAGCAGCGGAACCCGCTACGCCTACTTCCTGCTGCAGTTCACCGGCGTGCGCAGTGACCCCGACGAGATACTGAGCGTGGACTACGTCACGCGAGATGGCACTGCCTTGGCCGGCAGCGACTATCTTGCTGTCAGCGGCACCCTCAACCTGTATCCCGACGAGAACCAGGCGGTGATCCCGGTGGAGATCATCGGCGACAGCACGCCCGAGCCCAGCGAGTATTTCTGTCTCGATGTCTTCAATCCGGAGGGTGGCAGTTTTGGTGAGGGCGTGGTCAAGCTCACCGCCGTGCGCACCATCCTCGATGACGACGGTTGGCTGGGGTAGCGCGGCGGTACGAAACCCGCCTCGAGCGCCACGCTGAACCACAGCATCCCGCGCGACCCCAGAGGCAGCCGCCCGATCCGTCCGATCCACCCGATCCGTCCGGCGCACCGGCGCTACGCGCACGTCACGACGGTCGGCGGCGGGGCTTCATCGAAGCCGACCGCGCGGCGGGCAAGCGCATCACCGGCGCTGAGTTCGAGAAGCCGTGAGGCCGGGCCATTTCAGAGTAACGGTGCCAGCCAGCGTCTGGCTTCGTCGATGGCCATTCCCGAGCGCCTGGCCCAGTCGGCCAGCTGATCTTCGCCGATCCTGGGGATGGCGAAGTAAGTCGCTTTGGGATGGGCGAGGTAGAAGCCGGCCACGGAAGCGGCGGGGGTCATGGCGCAGGATTCGGTGAGCCCCATGCCGATCCGGCGTTCCACGTCCAGCAGGCGGAACAGTTCCCGCTTGGCGGTGTGGTCCGGGCAGGCCGGGTAGCCGGGGGCGGGGCGGATGCCCTGGTAGGCCTCGGCGAGCAGGGCCTCTTTGGCGAGATTTTCATCGGCGGCGTAGCCCCAGGTTTTCTGACGTACTTCCCGGTGCAGCCACTCGGCGGCGGCTTCGGCCAGGCGGTCGGCCAGGGACTTCAGCAGGATGGCGCTGTAGTCGTCATGGGCGGCTTCGAAGGCGGCCACCCGGGGCTCGATGCCGAGGCCGGCGGTGACGGCGAAGGCACCGGCCCAGTCCGGGATGCCGCTTTCCTTGCTGGCCACGAAGTCGGCCAGGGCCAGGTTGTGCCGGCCCGGCGGCTGTTTGTGCTGCTGCCGCAGGCCCAGCCAGCGCCCCCTTTCCTCGCTGCGGCGCGCATCGGTGTAGAACACCAGGTCGTCCCCGTCCCGGGCGGCGGGCCAGAGTGCGTACACGCCCCTGGCTTCCAGCCACTGCTCGCGGATGATCTTCTCCAGCATGGCCTGGGCATCGGCATGGAGCTGGCGGGCGGTTTCGCCCACCAGCTCGTTGTCGAGGATGGCGGGAAAGCGGCCGGCCAGGTCCCAGCTCTGGAAGAAGGGGCTCCAGTCGATCACTTCCGCCAGCTGGGCCAGGTCGAACTGGATCATGTGCAGGCCGGGCTGATCCGGGGCGGCGGGAATGTAATCGTTGTTCCACGTGAAACCGTTGGCGCGGGCTTCTTCCAGGCTTACCAGGGTGGCGCCCTTGCGGCCGGCGTGTTCCTGGCGCAGGGCGTCATAGTCGCTTGCGATTTCGGCCATGTAGCCGTCGCGCTGCCCGGCAGACAGCAGCTTGGTGGCTACCCCCACGGCGCGGGAGGCGTCCGGCACATAGACCACGGCGCCTTGGTAATGGGGCGCGATCTTGATGGCGGTGTGGGCGCGGCTGGTGGTGGCGCCGCCGATCAAAAGCGGCTGGGTCATTCCGAGGCGCTGCATTTCGCTGGCCACGTGGGCCATTTCTTCCAGGGACGGAGTGATCAGGCCGGAGAGGCCGATGATGTCGACCCGATGCTCCCGGGCGGCCTTGAGGATGTTGTCGCAACTGACCATCACGCCCAGGTCGATCACGTCGTAGCCATTGCAGCCCAGCACCACGCCGACGATGTTCTTGCCGATGTCGTGCACATCGCCCTTGACCGTGGCCATCAGGATCTTGCCCTTGCTGCCCAGACCGGTACGGGATTTTTCCGCTTCGATGTAGGGCAGCAGATGGGCGACGGCGAGCTTCATGACCCGGGCGGATTTGACCACCTGGGGCAGGAACATCTTGCCGGCACCAAACAGGTCGCCCACATGATTCATGCCGGCCATGAGCGGGCCTTCGATCACGGCCAGGGGCGGCTTGCCCTGGGCTTCGAGCTGGGCGCGCACTTCCTCGGTATCGGCCACGACGAAATCGGTGATGCCCTTGATCAGCGCATGTTCCAGCCGCTTCTCGACGGACTGCGCGCGCCAGGAAAGATCCGGGCCGCTGTCCCTGGCCCGGCCTTCCTTGACGGTCTGGGCGAATTCCACCAGGGCTTCGCCGGCCCCGGGATGGCGGTTGAGCACCACGTCCTCCACCTTCTGGCGCAGTTCCGGATCGAGGTCGTCATAGACGCCGAGCATGCCGGCGTTGACGATGCCCATGGTCATGCCGGCGCGGATGGCGTGGTAGAGGAATACCGTGTGGATGGCTTCGCGCACCGCATCATTGCCGCGGAAGGAGAACGAGACGTTGGAAACGCCGCCGGAAATGTGGGCGTGGGGCAGGTTCTGCTTGATCCAGCGCACCGATTCGATGAAATCGACGGCGTAGTTGTCGTGTTCGGGAATGCCGGTGGCGATGGCGAAGATGTTCGGATCAAAGATGATGTCTTCGGCCGGAAAATCGATGCGTAGCAGCAGTTCGTAGGCGCGCTTGCAGATTTCCGTCTTGCGGGCGTAGGTGTCGGCCTGGCCCTGTTCGTCGAAGGCCATGACGATCACCGCGGCACCGTAGCGGCGAGCCAGCCTGGCCTGTGCGATGAACCTGGCTTCGCCTTCCTTCATGGAGATGGAATTGACGATGCCTTTGCCCTGGATGCACTTCAGGCCGGCCTCGATGACTTCCCATTTGGAGGAGTCGATCATGATCGGCACCCGGGCAATGTCCGGTTCCGAGGCCACGAGCTTGAGGAATTTTTCCATCGCGGCGACGGAATCGAGCATCGCCTCGTCCATGTTGATGTCGATGATCTGGGCGCCGTTTTCCACCTGCTGGCGGGCCACGGCCAGGGCATCGTCATGGCGTCCCTCCAGGATCATCCGGGCAAAAGCCCTGGAGCCGGTGACATTGGTGCGCTCGCCGATATTCACAAAGAGGCTGTCCGGGCCGACGTTGAGGGGCTCCAGGCCGGAAAGGCGCAGGGCCGGGGGGATGATGGGAATGGGCCGGGGCGGGAACTGGGCCACCGCCCGGGCGATGGCAAGGATGTGTTCCGGCGTGGTGCCGCAGCAGCCGCCGACGATGTTCACGAAGCCGTGCCGGGCCCAGTCGGCGATTTCTTCGGCCAGTTGCTCCGGGGTTTCGTCATAGCCGCCGAAGGCATTGGGTAGGCCGGCATTGGGGTGGGCGGAGACGAAACAGTCGCACACCCGGGACAGTTCCTCCACATACTGGCGCAGTTCCTTTGCCCCCAGGGCGCAGTTGAGGCCGAAGCTGAGAGGGCGGATGTGGGAGAGGGAATTCCAGAAGGCCTCGGCGGTCTGGCCCGACAGGGTGCGGCCGGAAGCGTCGGTGATGGTGCCGGAGATCATCACCGGCCAGCGCCGGCCCGCCTTGTCGAAGAAGCGTTCGATGGCAAACAGCGCGGCCTTGGCATTCAGGGTATCGAACACCGTTTCCACCAGCAGCAGGTCGGCGCCGCCTTCCAGGAGGCCGGTGATGGCCTCGAAATAGCTGGCCACCAGGGCGTCGAAGCTGACGTTGCGGTAGCTCGGGTCGTTTACGTCCGGGGAGATCGAAGCGGTGCGGCTGGTGGGGCCGAGCACCCCCGCCACGAAACGGGGCTTGGCCGGGTCTTTTGCGCTGAATTCGTCGCAGACCTGGCGCGCCAGGCGGGCGCCCTCGAAGTTCAGCTCATAGACCACTTCCGTCAGGTTGTAATCCGCCTGGGAAATGGCCGTGGCGTTGAAAGTGCAGGTTTCGATGAGGTCGGCCCCGGCTTCCAGATAAGCCTGGTGGATGCCCTGGATGAGGTCGGGCCGGGTCAGCAGCAAGAGGTCGTTGTTGCCCTTCAGGTCGTGGGGATGATCCTTGAAGCGCTCGCCCCGGTAGTCCGCTTCCTGCAGGTTGTGGCGCTGGATCATGGTGCCCATGGCACCGTCCAGGATCAGAAGGCGTTGGTGCAGGAGGGTCTGGAGTTCGGCTGTGCGGTCGGGCTGCATGGGATCTTCCTCGGCGAAATCTGGTTCAGGGCCGGGGCGCCGCAAAAGCAGACGGCGCCACAAACCGCTGGGGTTTGCGAGCGCCGTTGAACATTGCCGAGCCTGGCCCGTCATTGGAAACGGGTCGCAGCGCTCCTCGGCAGAGCCGCGAGTTTACTTACAGCGAGCCGCCCTGCCAAGCGGAAAGTGCGCGGAAAATGGCTGAAAAATATACGAAATCAAGGTGGAGCAGACTTGGCCCCGGAACGGATGGCGGGCTTAGCCGCGCATTTCCAGTCGCCGGCTCGTGCGTACCACCCGGCCGCTGTCGGTATCGAAGTGGACGTGCAAGTGCCACTCATCCGTGGGAATGTCGCCCTTGATGCGCCAGTCCCAGACTTCTTCCCGCTGCCTCTCGAAAGTCTGGATGGAAGCGGGCTTGCCCATGAGGCGGCGCACTTCGTCCCGGCTCAGGCCATTCCGGATGCGGGCAAAGGTGGCTTCGCTCAGGACCTGCTCGACCTGACTGACCCGCCGGTCCGGGCCGAAGGTGATCATGTGGCACTCCACCCCGTTGGGCTGGCGGGAATATTCGTAGGTGACCGAACCATCCGGGTTAATGAATTCCGCCGTGGGTTCCCCCATGCGCGCCCGGACTTCGTCCGCCGTCGTGACGCCGGGGCGGATTTCCTGGAGATTGATGGCATCGCAGCCACCGGTGGCGAGCAAGAGGGAAGCAATCCAGGCGAAGCATCTCATGGGGAGGGGGGCCGGAAAACAGGGGTTCTCAGATGAGCCAGGATCAGCAGGGCGCCCAATCCGCCCAGGCCGGTCATGCCCAGGGCCAGCCCCAGGCGGCTATCCCACAGCGCCGGAGCGACGAAGGCGGCGATGCCGGCGCTCAGCATGGTCTGCAGAAAGCTCTGGCAGGAAGCGGCCATGCCCCGGTTGTCCGGAAAAAAATCCAGCGCCCGCAGGGTCAAGGTGGGCATCGCCAGGGACATGCCCAGGGTGTAGAGGGGAACGGGCAGCAGGCTGGGCAGCAGGAGCGGCGGCAACAGGGTGGAAACCAGCAGGTTGATCAGGGCGGCCACGGCCATGAGGACGAAGGCGATGCCCAGGGTGCGGCGGGTGCTCCAGCGCCCGGCGGCCCGGCTCGAGAGCCAGGAGCCGCCCATCATGCCCGCCATGGCCGGGACGAACAGCCAGTGAAAATCCAGGGGGCCCAGGTGCAGGTGTTTCATGAGAAAGACCGGGGCCGAGAGCACATACACGAAGAAGCCTCCGAAGCAGCAGCCGATGCCGATGCTGGTGGCAAGGAAGCCGGCGTGGCCGAGCACCCGTCGATAGGCCCGGAACAAAGGGCCGGGAGAGAGGGTCTGGCGCTTCTCCGGCGCCAGGGATTCCGGCAGCAGGCGCCAGCAGACTCCCCAGAGCAGCAGGGCCATGGCGGTGAGGAAGGCAAAGGACGAGCGCCAGCCGGCCAGACCCAGCAGCCAGCCCCCGATCATGGGGGCGATGGCCGGGGCCACGGCAAACATGATGGCGATGTGCGACATCAGCCGCTGCGCCGTCGGGCCGGCGTAGAGGTCCCGCACCATGGCCCGGCTCACCACCATTCCGGCCCCGGCGGAAAGCCCCTGCAGCGCGCGCATGACCCAGAGCATCTCGATGCTGGTGGCCAGGGTGCAGCCCAGGGAGGCGAGGCCGTAGATGGCGACTCCGGCGAGAATCACCGGGCGGCGGCCGAAATTGTCCGACAAGGCGCCATGCCAGAGGGTCATCAGGCTGAAGGTGAGCAGATAGATGGACAGGGTCTGCTGGATCGCCAGTTTGTCGACCTGCAGGGCCGCCCCGATCTGGGGAAAGGCGGGCAGATAGGTGTCGATGGAGAAGGGACCGATGGTGGCCAGGGCGGCCAGCAGCACGGTCAGCCCCAGGGTGGGTTGGCGCAAGGTCATGTGGGTTCGGTGAAGGGGCGGCGGTATTGCAGGGCTTCCGCCAGGTGGGGCTTCTGGATCAGTTCGCTACCGGCCAGGTCGGCAATGGTGCGGGCCACCTTCAGGACTCGGTGCCAGGCGCGGGCGGAAAGATCGAGCCGGGCGGCGGCCTGCTGCAACAACTTCCGGGCATCTGGCTCGGCACTCAGGTGAGTGTCGGCCTGGGCCGGGCCGAGGCGGGCATTGGCGCTGCCCTGGCGCGCCTGCTGGCGGATCAGGGCCGCGCTGACCCGGGCTCGCACCTGGGCGGAGCTCTCCCCGGGGGTGCCCTGGGCCAGGATTTCCGGGGGCAGGGCGGGGACTTCGATGATCAGGTCCATCCGGTCCAGGATGGGGCCGGAAATCTTGCTGCGGTAGCGGCGGATCTGGTCCGGGGTGCAGCGGCAGCGGCCATTGGGGTGGCCCTGCCAGCCGCAAGGGCAGGGGTTCATGGCGGCAATGAACTGGAAGCGGGCGGGAAAGGTGGCGTGGCGGGCGGCACGGGCGATATGGATTTCGCCCCGTTCGAGGGGATCGCGCAGGCTTTCCAGGACTTTCCGGTCGAATTCCGGCAATTCATCGAGAAACAGGACTCCCTGGCTGGCGAGGCTGATTTCGCCGGGGCGCGGTGGACTGCCGCCGCCCACCAGGGCCACGGCGGAAGCCGTGGCATGGGGGGCGCGATAGGGGCGCTGGCGAAAGCGGCCAGGGTCGAAGCGCCCGGCCAGGGAGAGTACGGCGGCGGATTCCCGGGCGGCGGCGTCGTCCAGGGGCGGCAGCAGGCCGGGCAGACGGGCGGCGAGCATGGATTTGCCGCTACCCGGCGGGCCGTACATCAGCAAGGAGTGGCCCCCGGCCGCCGCGATTTCCAGCACCCGCCGGGCCTGGGCCTGGCCTTTGATGTCGGCGAGATCGGGATAGTCCGGGCTTTTGCTGGGGGCCGGGTTACTGCCTGTGCCGAGTTCGCCCTCGCCGCGCAGGTAGGCGCATACCTCCAGCAGGCTGGCGGCGCCCAGTACCCGGCCGGTGCCGGCCAGGGCGGCTTCGCCGGCACTGGCGAGAGGCAAGATGAAGGTATTCATGCTGCTGTCGGCCGCGGCCAGCACCATGGCAAAGGCGCCCCGGATGGGTTGCAGGGCGCCGGAGAGGGAAAGCTCCCCGGCAAATTCGTGGTCGTTCAGGCGCTGGGCGGGAATCTGCCCGGAGGCGGCGAGAATGCCGAGGGCAATGGGCAGATCGAAACGGCCGGATTCCTTGGGCAGGTCAGCCGGGGCCAGGTTGGCCGTGATACGGCGTTGCGGGAATTCAAAGCCGGAATTGACGATGGCGGCCCGGACCCGGTCCCGGGCCTCTTTGACCTCGGTGTCGGGCAGGCCAACCAGGGTGAAGCTGGGCAACCCGGCCGCCAGATGCACTTCCACCTGGACCCGGGGGGCTTGCAGCCCATCCAGGCCTCGGCACCAGAGGCTGGCCAGGGCCATGGGGTCTTATTCTTCCCGCTGGGCTTTTTCCAGGGCTTCCACCCTGGCTTCCAGGGCGTGCAGCTTTTCCCGGGTGCGGGCCAGCACCTGGGCCTGGATGTCGAATTCTTCCCGCGTGACCAGATCCATCCGGGTAAACACGCTGCCCATCAGGGCTCGCACATTCTTTTCCACATCCTTGGCGGGGCTGGCGGCGATCAGGGCGCTGATCTTGTTGCTGATGTCTTCGAGCGACTTGGGATCAAACATGATGTTTCCCTCCTTTGATTCGAGTTTAGCACGGGCGGGCCGGCGGGCCGGCGTTCTGGCCCACACGGGATCTGGGCGGGTTCGAGATGGTGCGCTCGCAAGAATATGCGCACTGGCATGGTGCGTCGCCCTGTATCCGCTTCAAGAGGAATGCCGCAGTTACTTGAAATTGAAGGGTTTTATCGTCTGGCACGGTCCCTGCTATCGATGGATTGCAAGATTTTGACGCTGCACAGGAATCTTCAGCTTTCGCTCCGGCCAGGGGAAGCAGGAGAAAACCCAACTTTTAGCGAGGAAATTACCCATGAAATTCGTAATCGCCATCATCAAGCCGTTCAAGCTTGACGAAGTGCGTGAAGCCCTTTCCGCCATTGGCGTACAAGGCATCACCGTTACTGAAGTCAAGGGCTTCGGCCGGCAAAAAGGGCACACGGAACTGTATCGCGGCGCCGAGTATGTCGTCGATTTTCTGCCCAAGGTGAAGATCGAGGCCGCCATCAAGAGCGAACTCCTGGATCAGGTCATCGAAGCCATCGAGAAGTCTGCCAGCACCGGCAAGATCGGTGACGGCAAGATTTTTGTCTCCGACCTGGAGCAAGTCATCCGTATCCGTACCGGTGAAACCGGCGTGGACGCCCTTTAAGGAGAACTGGATCATGAAACGCTTGTTCGCATGTCTCGCGCTGCTAGGCGCGGTAACCCTGGGCGCTCCCGCCTGGGCTGAAGAGGCCGAGCCGGCCGGGCCTGCCGTCGAAGCCGCGGCGTCCCCCGCTGCCGCCCCT
>NZ_JBASOH010000137.1:0-12227 GCF_049658005.1 Azovibrio sp.
CCCCCAGCCCCTGTTCGACTTCCTGAAGGCGCGCGGCATCCTGGTGCGGTGCTTTGCCGAGGCCGGCCTGCTGCGCTTTGGCCTGCCGGGCAGTGAGACCGAATGGGAAAGGCTCGCCGCGGCCCGGGATACTTGGAAGCGCAAGCCAACCCCCACGAGCCGTGCTGCGGCCCCGTGATCTCTCCCGGATGCGACTCTGAAGTGATCTCGATGCGACCCCTGAAGATCGCCCTGCCGGCGCGGCGGCTCGGCTTACTGCTGCCCATGCTGCTCGCCCTGGCCGCCAGCCTGCCGCTCCAGGCCGACCCCTTGGCCACCCCGAACGTCACCCCGAACGTCACCCCGAACGTCACCCCGAACGCCACCCCGATCGCGCTCCGGGACGACACGGGCCGGGAAATCCGCCTCGCCGCCCCGGCCCGGCGCATCGTCAGCCTCGCCCCGCACGTCACGGAAAACCTCTACGCCGCCGGCGCCGGCCCGGCCCTGGTAGCCGCCGTGGATTACAGCGACTACCCCCCGGCCGCAAAGCGCTTACCCCGGGTGGGGGGCTACAACCGCCTCGACCTCGAAGCCATCCTGAAACTCGCGCCCGACCTGGTGATCGCCTGGGAGAGCGGCAATGCCCCGGCCCAGGTGGACAAGCTGCGCGCCCTCGGCGTCCCCGTCTTCGTCACCCAGCCCAACACCATGGACGACGTGGCCCGGCAACTAGAGCAGTTCGGCCGCCTGGCCGGCAGCGAAACAACGGCCCGGGCCGCGGCTGCCGCCTTGCGCCAGCGCCTTAGCCGGCTCAAGGCCGACTACCAGCAGCGTCCCAAGGTGAAAGTCTTTTACCAGATCTGGAAGGAACCCCTGATGACCGTGGGCAGGCCCCAGATCATCAGCCGCGCCATCGACCTTTGCGGCGGCGAGAACATCTTTGGCCACCTCGACCAGATGGCTCCCACGGTGAGCCTGGAGGCGGTGCTGGCCGCCAACCCGGAAGCCATCGTCGCCACCGGCATGGGCGAGGCCCGGCCGGAATGGCTGGACGACTGGAAACGCTGGCCCCGGCTTCTGGCCGTGCAGCGCGGCAACCTGTTCCACATCGACCCGGACATCATGCAGCGCCACACGCCGCGCCTCCTCGATGGCACCGAAGCCCTCTGCCGGGCCCTCGAAACCGCCCGAAAGCGCCGCCCCTGAAGGCGGATCGCCGGGCTTGCAGACTTGCAAAAGAAATTCCTGAGCGATCCGGGCGAAGGGCGGAGCCAGCCAGACGGTGCGGCTGGCAGCCCGGCCCAGTTCGTACCTGCCCAGTTCCCGGCTGAGTTCCCGGCTGAGTTCCCGGCCCAGTTCGTACCTGCCCGGGTTGCGCGGGGCTTGGCCAGGATCAGCCCAGGCGCTGCCGGGCCTGGGCCACGGCGGCCTTGACCTGTTCGGGGGCGGTGCCGCCGATGTGGTTGCGAGAGGAGAGCGAACCTTCCACGGTGAGCACGGCGAACACGTCCTCTTCCACCTGGGGGCAGAAGGACTGTAGCTCGGCCAGGCTGAGCTGGGGCAAGTCCACGCCCTTTTGTTCCGCGGCCTTGACGGCATGGCCCACGGCTTCGTGGGCGTCCCGGAAGGGCAGGCCCTTCTTGACCAGATAATCGGCCAGGTCGGTGGCAGTGGCGAAGCCCTGGGTCAGGGCCTGCAGCATGGCTTCGGGTTTCACCGTGATGCCGCCCATCATGTCGGCGAAGATGCGCAGGGTGTCGGTGAGCGTGTCCACCGCGTCGAACAGGGGTTCCTTGTCCTCCTGATTGTCCTTGTTGTAGGCCAGGGGCTGGGACTTCATCAGGGTCAGGAGCGCCATCAGGTGGCCATAGACCCGGCCGGTCTTGCCCCGGGCCAGTTCCGGCACGTCCGGGTTCTTCTTCTGGGGCATGATCGAGGAGCCGGTACAGAACCGGTCGGCGATCTGGATGAAGCCCACCCGGGGGCTCATCCATAGCACCAGTTCTTCCGACAGGCGGGAAATATGGGTCATGAACAGGGCAGCGGCGGCGCAGAATTCGATGGCGAAGTCGCGGTCGGAGACGGCATCGAGGGAGTTCAGGCAGACCCCGTCGAAGCCCAGCTCGGCGGCCACGGCTTCCCGGTCGATGGGGTAGGTGGTGCCGGCCAGGGCGGCGGCGCCCAGGGGCAGGCGGTTGGTGCGCTTCCTGCAATCGGCGAAGCGTTCCTTGTCCCGCTCGAACATCTCGAAGTAGGCCAGCATGTGGTGCCCGAAGGTGACCGGCTGGGCCACCTGCAAGTGGGTGAAGCCGGGCATGGGGGTGGCGGCTTCCCGTTCGGCCAGGGTGACGATGGCGGCCTGGAACTGGCCGATCAGGGCGACGATGTCGTCGATGGCGTCGCGCAGGTAGAGGCGGATGTCGGTGGCCACCTGATCGTTGCGGGAGCGGCCGGTGTGCAGGCGCTTGCCGGCGTCGCCGACCAGGGCAGTGAGGCGCTTTTCGATGTTGAGATGCACGTCTTCCAGGTCGAGCGACCATTCGAACTGGCCGGATTCGATCTCCTGCCCGATCCGGGCCATGCCCCGTTCGATGTCGGCCAGGTCCTGGGCGGCGATGATGCCCTGCCTGGCCAGCATTCTGGCGTGGGCCAGGGAGGCGCGGATGTCCTGGCGCCACATGCGCTGGTCGAAATCCACGGAGGCGGTGTAACGCTTGACCAGGTCGGAAACGGGCTCGGAGAAGCGGCCGGCCCAGGTGTATTGGGAAGTAGTCATGCTGTTTGGGTGCTTGCGGCTAGAATGGAGGGATGAAATCCGGCACAGGGGCCTGACCAATGAGCAGTATACGGCAAAACGCAGGCCATCCCCTGCCCGACTGGCGCAATCTGGGCGTGTTGCTGCGGGTGCTGCTGGGGGTGAATGTCCTGGCCCTGGGAGGGGCATTGGCCCGGGCTCCGTCCCTGGAGGGCTGCCTGGCGGCATTTGTCGCCAGCGCCGCCTGGGTCGAGCCTTTGCTGCTGTCCAATCTGGGCCTCCTGGCCCTGGGGCGGGACCTGCTCTGGCGCTGTCCGGCCCGGATCGGGCAGGGATTGGTCCTGCTGCTGGCAGGTGGAAGCGCGGCCCTGCTCTGGGACGCCTGGCGCTTCCTGGGGCTGGCCGATGGCGGCAGGGGCGAGTTGGGGCGGGTCGTCCTGCTGGCGTTGTTGGCGGCGGGGGTCTTGCTGGCCTATTTCGAACTCCGCGCCCGGGCCTTCTCCCCTCGGGTGGAGGAGGCCCGCCTCCTGGCCCTGAATGCCCGCATCCGTCCGCATTTCCTGTTCAACTCCCTGAATACCGTGATCGCCCTGATCCGCAGCGAGCCGCGCCGGGCCGAGACGGCTCTGGAGGAACTGGCGGAATTGTTCCGCGCCCTGCTGCGGGAGCCCCGGGAGCTGGTGCCCTTGTCTGACGAAATCGCCCTCGGGCGGCAGTACCTGGACCTGGAAAAACTGCGCCTGGGCGATCGCCTGCAGGTGGTCTGGGAGGTCGATGCGGTGCCCCTGGACACCCTGGTGCCGCCCCTGATGCTGCAACCCCTGCTGGAGAATGCCGTGTGTCATGGCATCGAGGCTTCCCACCAGACGGGCGTGGTGCGGGTGGAACTGAACCGCCAGGGAGAGACCTTGCAATTGCGGGTCAGCAATCCTTGCCATGGCCGTTCCGGACGGGGGGGCAATCACATGGCCCTGGACAATATCCGTGAGCGTCTGGCCCTGTATTACGATATGGAGGCCAGGCTCGAACATGGGCCGGTAGGGAAGGACTATCAGGTCAGGATCGAACTGCCATGCCGGCACAGCAAACCATTGCAACCATGAGCCCGGAACCCATGCGGGTATTGATCGTCGATGACGAGGCACCGGCCCGGGCCCGGCTGCGGGTGTTGCTGGAGGATATCCAGGCAGATTGCAGTACCCGGGTGGTGGGGGAGGCGGACAATGGGCTGGCCGCCCTGGCCTTCCTGCAGCAGGAGCCGGTGGATGTGGTGCTGGCGGACATTCACATGCCCCGCATGGATGGCCTGGAACTGGCCGGGCATCTGGAGGGGCTGCCGCTTCCCCCGGCGCTGATCTTCACCACCGCCTATGACAACCACGCGGTCCAGGCATTCGAACTGAACGCGGTGGATTACCTGCTGAAGCCGGTGCGGGCCGAGCGCCTCCTGGCCGCCCTGGAGAAAGCCCGGCAGCGCCAACCCGGCCCGGCGCGTCAGAAACTGCAGGCCCTGGGCCAGCAGCTGCGGGGGAGTGGCCGTACCCATCTGCCCTGTCACGAACGGGGACGTCTGTTGCTGGTGCCCGTGGCCGAGGTGGCCTACTTCAAGGCCGACCTCAAATATGTCACGGCCCGCACCCCGGAGCGGGAATATGTGCTGGATGAAACCCTGACCCATCTGGAGGAGGAATTCCCCGAGTCCTTCATCCGCCTGCACCGCGCCGTGCTGGTGGCTCGCCGGGCCCTGGCCGGTTTCGAACGGGCCCAGGAAGAGGGCGATGCCTATGGCTGGGCCCTGCTGCGGGGCCTGCCGGAAAAACTGCCGGTCAGCCGGCGGCAGTGGAGCGTGGTGCGGGAAATCGCCAAGGGCTGAGGGCTCGCCGGGGTTTTGCGGCCCCCGCCCGGGATGGCGGATTCGCCGGAAAGGTGCCGGGCGTAAGGCTAAAGTAAGGTTCCCGGCTTAGTTTGGTCACCGCAGTATTCAGAATAGCCTTAAGACAAAGGGGGTTTCCATGAACGAAGACAACATCAACGAAAGAATCAGCGCCAATCCGAAGTATCAGCATCTGGTGCGAACCCGGAGTCGTTACTCCTGGTTGATGACCATTCTCATGCTGATCGTTTATTACGGTTACATCGCACTGGTCGGCTTCAACAAGGAGTTCCTTGCCAAGCCTCTGAGTGATGCAGGAGTGACCACGCTTGGTATTCCAATCGGCGTGGGAGTGATTCTTTTCACGATCATCATCACCGGCATCTATGTGCGCCGGGCCAACAACGAATTCGATGTGATCACCGCTGAAATCATCAAGGAGGTCAAGCAATGACCCGGCTCAAGCAAGTTTTTGCCGCCCTGGCCCTGTTCAGCCTGGCGGGTGTCGCCTGCGCGGCGGGTGCCGATCTGGGGCAGACTGAAAAGCAGGCCACCAACTGGACGGCCATCATCATGTTTGCCGTCTTCGTGGCTGGCACCCTGTACATCACCAAGTGGGCCGCCGCCAGGACCAAGTCCGCCGCTGACTTCTACACCGCTGGCGGCGGCATCACCGGTTTCCAGAACGGTATGGCCATTGCCGGCGACTACATGTCCGCGGCTTCCTTCCTGGGTATTTCCGCCGCCGTGATGGCCAGCGGTTATGACGGCCTGATCTACTCGATCGGCTTTCTGGTCGGCTGGCCTGTCATCACCTTCCTGATGGCCGAACGCCTGCGCAACCTGGGCAAGTTCACCTTTGCCGACGTAGCGGGTTATCGCTTCAAGCAGACGCCCATCCGCGTCTTCGCGGCCTTCGGCACGCTGGTGGTGGTGGCCTTCTACCTGATCGCCCAGATGGTGGGGGCAGGTCAGCTGATCAAGCTGCTGTTTGGTCTGGAATACTGGATGGCGGTGGTGATCGTGGGCGCCCTGATGATGGTGTATGTGCTCTTCGGTGGCATGACCGCCACCACCTGGGTGCAGATCATCAAGGCCGTGCTGCTGCTGTGCGGTGCGACCTTCATGGCCTTCATGGTGCTGCTGCACTTTGGTTTCAGCCCCGAAGCCATGTTTGCCGAAGCGGTCCGGATCAAGACGGATCTGGCGGCCAGGGAACTGCTGGCCGAGGCCGTCAAGGCAGGGGCCGATCCAGCCACGACCGATGTCGCGGCGGCTGCGGCAGCCAAGGGGCTGTCCATCATGAGCCCGGGCGCCTTCGTGAAGGACCCCATCTCCGCCATCTCCTTCGGCATGGCCCTGATGTTCGGCACCGCCGGCCTGCCCCACATCCTGATGCGCTTCTTCACCGTGCCGGATGCCAAGGAAGCTCGCAAGTCCGTGTTCTGGGCCACCACCTGGATCGGCTACTTCTACATCCTGACCTTCATCATCGGCTTTGGCGCCATCACCTTCGTGCTGACCAATCCTGAGTTCCTGGACGCCAAGGGAGCGCTGCTGGGCGGCGGCAACATGGCGGCCGTGCATCTGGCCAACGCAGTGGGCGGCAATGTCTTCCTCGGCTTCATCTCCGCGGTGGCCTTTGCGACCATCCTGGCCGTGGTGGCCGGCCTGACCCTGTCCGGTGCTTCCGCCGTGTCGCACGACCTGTACGCCACCCTGTTCAAGGATGGCAAGGCAGACTCCGCTTCCGAACTGCGGGTCTCCCGCATCACCACGATCTGCCTTGGCATCGTCGCCGTGGTGCTGGGCATCGCCTTTGAAAAGCAGAACATCGCCTTCATGGTGTCGCTCGCCTTCGCAATCGCGGCCTCCGCCAACTTCCCGGTGCTGTTCATGTCCGTGCTGTGGAAGGATTGCACCACCCGAGGTGCCGTGATCGGTGGTTTCCTCGGCCTGGCCTCATCCGTGGCGCTGACCGTGGTCTCTCCTTCCGTGTGGGAAGCTACGCTCGGCTATCCGAAGGGCTCGGCCTTGTTCCCCTACACTTCGCCCTGCCTGTTCTCCATGACGATCGGCTTCGTCGGGATCTGGCTGTTCTCGATCCTGGATAACAGCGAACAGGCCAGGAAGGATCGCGCGGGCTATGCCGCACAGAAGATCCGTTCCGAAACCGGCCTGGGTGCAGCGGGCGCCTCTGGCCACTAAGCCGTCCAGCCCAGCAAAAAACCCCGGGGCTTGCCCCGGGGTTTTTTTGTGGTGCGCCCGGCAGGGCGCACTCACGCAACACTGGCCGACGATCAAGGCCAAACTGCTGGCCGGGGAATACATCCCCTCGCCGGTACGCCGGGTGGACATACCCAAGCCGCAAGGCGGGGTCAGGACGCTCGGCATCCCGACGCTGACGGATCGACTGATCCAGCAAGCGTTGCATCAAGTGCTCGCACCGATCTTCGAGGCCGAATTCTCCGGATCGAGCTACGGCTTCCGACCGGGGAGGAACGCCCATCCGGCGGTCAAGGCAGCGCAGCAGTATGTGGCCGAAGGCCGCCGGATCGTGGTCCGGGTCGTGGTGGCCGGATCGTGGTGGCCGGGTCGTGGTGGCCGGGTCGTGGTGGCCATGGACCTGGAGAAATTCTTCGACCGGGTCAATCACGACCTGCTGACTGCATGAAGCTGGCGTTCTGTTGGTTCTGGTACCGGCCATTCCCCGTGCTCATGTGAGCGGTGTAGCCCGCTGGCTCAATCCGACGCGGCCGCTGATACAGCTCTCCTTGTATGGCAAAACCAACGATAAGTTCTGGTTCAGCTTCTTCCATGAAGCAGCTCACATCCTGCTGCATGCCAACAGTAAGGAAGAGAAGAAATCCATTTTCCTGGATGACCCTAATGCAGCGCAAACCGACGACCCTCGTGAGCATGAAGCCAACCAATGGTCGGGAAATTCTCTGATTCCTTCTCAACATGTCCAATCATTGGCAAGCCTCAGAACCAAAGCGGCGGTCGTCGGCTTTGCCCAGCGTATTGGGGTGCATCCCGGCATCGTGGTTGGGCGGTTGCAGCACGACAAACTGATCGACCCTTCGTGGATGAATGACCTGAAGCAGAGCTTCCGATTCAAGGAAGCTTCAGATGAATGAAGAAAAAGCACTTAAACCCGGTTGGCGCCATGTGAAGTTCGGCGACGTGGTGCGCCTATCGAAAGCTCGAAGCCAAGATCCGCTGGCCGAAGGCATTGAACGTTACGTTGGCCTGTAGAAAACCGTGGTCTGACCCCTATTTTCTCTTGGCATCCCCCGTGCAGAAATGCCCCAGGTCAAAGGGGAGCATCGGGGGGCGCTGATTTCCTTCCTCAAGGGGAAGGGGATCAAGTACACCACCCACAGCGTATCGGCTGAAGAACTCAAGCCCACCCAGGCCGAGTTTTCCATCAAGAAGGCAGCGCGCTGGGGAGAAGTTCGGGACGGGGCTGACCGCTCTGTTCTGGTGTCCTCTGACGGCTTCATCCTGGACGGCCATCATCAGTGGGTGGCCGCGCTTTCATCCGGCGATTCGGTACAGGCCATCCAGTTCGATGCGCCGATCAGCAAGCTGCTGGCCGAGGTTCATCAGTTCCCCAGTGTCCAGCGTTCGGATGGTGCATTTACCGACGACAAACGCGCTCAGGCCCGGGAGGATTTCAAGGAGGCCATGGCCGACCTGGGCGCCATTCTGCGTGACTTTGCCCCTGTGGCACGGATGGTGCCCGAGAAGACGCCCGACCTGATGCCGACCCTGGTCCGGCTGTTCAAGGCGGGGCTGGTTGAGGTGGGTTACAACCTCAAGGACCTGGTGGCCTACGTCAAGAAGCAGCTCAAGGCCAAGCCGGAGACGAAAGCCGTCTGGAACAAGATCAGTGACGACATTTACCGCAAGGCAGCGCGCCAGGCGATTGACGAGGCGTTATCTGAGCCGCGCCAGGCACCTGTACAGCAGGATCTGTTTGCTGCTCCAGAAGCTGCGACGCCGATTGCTGGTCAAGGCGATTTGTTCTCCAGTCAGCCTGCTGTGAATCCGGCACAAGAGCCGACCAAGCATCAGCCGAAAAAGAAGATGATGGTCATCGACGGCGTTGAGTACGATGCCGACGATGGACAACTCGTTCTGCATGACGAACAGGCATATAATGAGTTTTCCGAAAGGAGATACATCAATGAAAACGCTAAATCCATCGGAACGATTGGCAGCCCTGGAGAAGGAAGAGCTGGCATTGCTCGCCAAGATCGGCGACCGGAAGCAAACGCCGGAGGAACGCCGGGAGCTGGATCGTCTGGACGACGAGATCAGGAAGGCGAACGGGGAAGTAGCCCGCGATTGGGTAGCCAATCGGGTGAAGGAAAATCGGGCCAAGAAGGCAGCCTAAATGACCAGCCTGCAGACACTGGTGCGCGACGCACTGAAGATCAAGAATCCGTCCCTGTTCAGGGAGCTGCAGATGCGGGGCGGGCTGAACGAGTTCCTGGCCGAGAAGGTGGAAGAGATTCAGGACGCGATCCACAACCGGGAACTGGAGATCGCGCAGGCGCAAGGGTACAACCGACTGCTGCGGACCAATCCGATGGAAGCGGTCGGCGTGATGAATATGGCCAGCGCACTGGCCCGGGAAGAGGTGCTCGGCGAAATGCTCGAATTCCTGCTGCCCGAGACATCCCAGCCAAGACCGGACGCAACTACGCTTTCGGAGACACCGATCTAACCTACGAGGGCAGTTGGCTGGTCAAGGCCCGCCAGAATGTCGAAGCCCTCGAACTTCTCAAGCAACTCGAAAAGGAAGGCCGCCAGGCCAGCAAGGAAGAACAGGCGAAGCTCGCCAAGTTCATCGGCTGGGGCGCGTCCGACCTCGCCAACAGTTTGTTCGGCGACAAGCTGGACAAGCAGCTTGAGGCCCTGGCCCAGTACGACCAGGCCATGGGTTACATGGAGCGAAGTGGCAGGGATTACCTGTCGAATCGTGACGCCGGTTTCTACCCGGCCTTCATGGTGATCAATGCCAAGGAGGGCGGTGGGCTCCAGTATTACAGCATTGATCGCATCACCAAGGAGCGCCTGACAAAGGCCAAGCCTGATGCTGCTGCCCGCAAGTGGGCAGAGCTGCGCGACCGGATCAAGGCGGCGCTGACCCCCGAGGAGTGGAAGGAGGCGTCCCGCTCCACCCAGTACGCGCACTACACCAGCAAGCAGGTGGTCAAGGCCATGTGGGACACCATGGGGCGCATGGGCTTCAAGGGCGGTTCCATCCTTGAGCCCGGGGCCGGTATCGGGGTTTTCCCTGGGATCATGCCGTCTTCCATGGCGAACAGCTCGATCTACACCGGAATCGAGTTCGATTCGATTACCGGCGGCATCCTCAAGCAGTTGTTCCCGGACGAGCGTATCCGTGTCGAGTCGTTCATTGACTCCCAGCTGCCCAAGAACTTCTACGATGTGGCCGCCGGAAACCCGCCGTTCAACAATACGGCCATCCTGGCGGACCCCGCTTACAAGAAGTACGCCTTCGCACTGCACGACTACTTCTTTGCCAAGACCATCGACAGCGTGAAGCCGGGCGGCCTGGTGATGTTTGTGACCAGCCGCTACACGATGGACAAGCTGAACGATAATGGAATTGTTACTCTGACCCCGTTACTCGTTACTTACTCTACTCACTCGTTACTCGTTACTCACTCGTTACTCGTTACTTGTTACTCTGACCCCGTTACTCGACCCCGTTACTCCGTTACTCCGTTACTTACTTACTTACTCACGTTACTTACTCATACTCATACTTACTCATACTCATGACCCCGTTACTCGATCTTGACCCGATCTCGACCCCGATCTCGCTAGCGATCTCGCTCGATCTCGCTGGGTGGGGTGGCTGGTGGCTGGAGGAGGATGGCATCAAAAAGTCGGCGCTGGCGAGACGGCGGGATGCAGGGAAAAACCCGTCAAATCTTGTCGACCTCATCCGGCACATCCGGTACAGCATTCAGGTAACGCTCGAAATCCTGTCGACGACCTTGCGCTGCTTCCTGACGCAAATAGTCCAAGGTCAGCATCGATGCCAGCTTTTCTGCCGCAGCGCTGGCGATGAACTGATTCACCGAAATTTCATCCCGCGCAGCCAGTTCGCGAATCTTGGCATGCACCGAATTCGGCAAGCGTACAGTCAGAGCGGTCATGATGAACTCCTCAACAAGGCTAAAAAAGACGCCGGCGTTATGGGGGTAACCCCCAGCTCGCCGACCCGCTGAAAGTCGCGGATATTATGGGTCACCAAATACTGGCTACCCGAAGCCACGGCACACTCCAGCACCATATCGTCATCCGGGTCGCGCAAAAATGGACGCCACAGGTAATACACATCCTGCAGATGGGCGATGGACGTCAGATAGCGCAGGTAAGCCAGGACATCCTCAACCCGCAGCCCCGGCGGCAGGTGCTCGGGCCGCGTCAGCACGGCCTGCCATTCGGTATAGATCGCCACTGACAGGGCGATTTCAAACCGCGGATCTGGAAGACTGCTCACCAAAGCAAAGCTGGCACCTTGCCGGGAATGGGCAGCGGCAACCAAGACGGATGTGTCTATAACGATTCTCATGGTTGCATCAGTATAACTACATACCCGGCATCCGGCAAACCCAAGCCTTTCATCAGCAACCCACCGCGCTGATCCTCGGCGCCATTTTGCTCAGGAGGATGGATGGAATTCTGGATTTTGACGCCGCAGCTCTTCGCCAGCGGCGACCTGCTGGGCCGGCGGCGGAAACGATTCCCTTGGCCCGCTTGATGAGGCGCGAACAATTTGGGCTGATGAAAAAAAGCCCCACCGTTTGACGGGTGGGGCTTGGGTAGAGCGAGGAAAACCGTGGTCTGTCCCCTATTATTTGCTCGGCGAACAGTCTGACCCCTATTTTCTTGCGATAGGGCAACCATTGCACTACACTTTGGTCTATGGCGATCCTGCAGCGTTTCGATAACACCCGGGTACTGATGTATCTGGACGACCACCCCCCACCCCACGTCCATGTCAAGCTGAAAGATGGACGGGATTGCACCGTCGATCTCGATGACTTCGCGATCAAGGGGCGTGTGACAGAACGCGAAATATGCGACGCGCTGGCCTGGACGAATGGCGGAGGAACAATCCATGAGCGAATACTTTTTCCCGAAACTGACGGCGGTCGTTGCCTTGGCGCCTTATCGTCTGCGCACAACCTGGAGCACGGGAGAAGTGCTCGAAGTTGATGTCGGCGACATCCTGCGTAAGATCCCGGTACTCGCCCCCATCCTTGATCCCGAGGTTTTTGCGCGAGCTCACATCGCCGAATGGGGCGGTGGCATCGAGTGGTTCGATACCGAATTTGGCGAGGACAACGTCTATGCGTGGGCCAAGGAGCAGGCAGGCGAAGTCAGTCACGAGATGCTCGGCGACTGGATGCGCCGTAACAATTTGTCGCTGACCACCGCTGCCGAAGCCCTGGGCATCAGCCGCCGCATGGTGAGCTACTACCGCACCGCGCACAAAGCCATCCCGCGTTCCATCTGGCTGGCCTGCCTGGGCTGGGAAGCCACGCGCCCGAAGACGAAGATACTGCC
>NZ_JBASOH010000138.1:0-25516 GCF_049658005.1 Azovibrio sp.
GGCATGGCCGGTGCCGGCACACCCGCCACGCCCGGCGAGGACGCCCTGCTGCAGCCGCTGGCCGGCGTGCCGGGGCTCGACCTGGCTGCTGGCTTGCGTCTGGTCGGCGGCAAACTGCCCAAGTACCGTCGCTTGCTGGGCATGTTCCTGGAGAGCCACGCCCAGGATGGCGAACGGATCCAGAATCTCCTGGCCACCGGCCAGACCGGAGCGGCGTTGCAGGCCGTGCATGCCTTGAAGGGAGTGGCCGGCAATCTTGGCCTGCAGGACATCCAGGCCCTGACGACAAATCTGGAACGCAGCCTGCGCCAGGGCGATGCGGCCAGCCTGGACGATGCCCGGTCGCAAGTTTCGCAACTGGCTCGACACCTTCCCGCCCTGGTGACCCAATTGCGTCTGGCGCTGGCCTCCCGTACCGAAGAAAGTGGCGCGGCCCCTGCAACAAGCGCACCCAAGCTGACGCCCGAGCAACTGCAGGCCCTGTTCGACAAACTGGAAAGCCTGCTGATGACGGATGACCTGGAAGCGCTGCAGTTTTTTGCCGCACATGAAGGAGAATTTGCCCAGCGGCTGGCCCTGCTGGATCTGGTGGCGCTGGGGCGCGCGATCGAGTCTTTTGATTTCGACGAGGCGCTGCAGATACTGCGGCGCCCCCCAGCGCCGGACGGGAACGGGGCTTGATCCCCGGCCTTCCTGATGCGCGGCTTTTCCGGAGCATGACGACCCGTGCAACCCGACCCCGCCGGACCATGATCCGTTTTCCGCTCGACCCCATCCCCTTCAAAGGCCGCAGCCGGGTTACCGATCCAGGCGCCGGTTTCGACTGGCTGCGTCAGGGTTGGATCATGTTCAGGGCAACGCCGGGACGCTGGCTGGGGCTGAGTCTGTCCTTCCTGCTGGGTTTGCTGGTGCCGGCCGGTGTCTCCCTGCCGGGGCTGCTGCTCAGCAGTTTCCTGCTGCCGCCGCTGGCCGCGGGCATGTTGTCTGCTTGTCGGCGCAGCATCCAGGAGGGTGCGCCGCGACCGGGCGACCTGCTGGCCGGCTTTGTCGCCAGGGGCGGCGGCGTGATGGGGCTGGGGCTACTGAACATGCTGGGTACATTGGGCATCGTCCTGCTGCTGTTCCTCCTCAATCACACCGGGCAGGCGGGCAATGGCCCGGGCATCGAAGGCATGGGTGGCATGGGTGGCATGGGTGGCATAGGCCCCCTGCTGGGCGGATTGCTGTTGAGTGGCCTGCTGGCCGTGATACTCTTTCTGCCGCTCGCCATGGCCCTCTGGTTCGCGCCGGCCCTGGTGCTGTTGCAGGGCATGGCACCGGTGCCGGCCATCAAGGCCAGCGTCAGTGCCTGCCTGAAGAACTGGCTGGCTTTTCTGGTCTTCGGACTGTTGTTGTCCCTCCTGTCTTTTTTTGCCACCCTGCCTCTGGGCCTGGGTTTTCTGATTTTGATTCCCGTACTGTCCGGCGCCCTCTACGCCTCTTATCGGGATATTTTCTTAGGTGTCTAGGATGCAGTTCCACTCGATGCTTGCGGGAGCCTGGTGATGCAGGCCCTGACCCTCCCCGCCCTGGGCGGCTGGCAGTGGCTGGCCCAGGGCTACGCCCTGTTCCGCCGCCAGCCCGCCATGATCGGCCTGCTGACGATGGCGTACTGGATGAGCGTGCTGATCTGCAACCTCCTGCCCTTCATCGGTCCCCTGGCGGCCTCGCTGGTGATGCCCGGACTCTCGGTTGGCGTCATGACCGCCTGCCGCAATGTCGATCAGGGCCTGCCCGTTACCCCGGCCCTGTTCTTCTTGCCCCTCAAGGAACACCCACGCCCGCTGATATGGCTGGGGGGAATCTACCTGGTCTGCACCCTGGCGGTGCTGGCCCTGGCCGCCGTGGTGGATGACGGCGCCCTGCTGCAAGCCGCGGCCGGCAGGGGCGGCCTGGACGAGGCGGGCCTGGAGAACGGCAATGTCATCCTGGCGGCCCAGCTCATCTTGCTGCTCATGACCCCGGTACTGATGGCCTACTGGTATGCACCGGCCCTGGTGGCCTGGCACCAGCTCTCCGTCAGCAAGGCCCTGTTCTTCAGTTTCATCGCCTGCCTGCGCAACTGGCGCGCCTTTCTCGTCTATGGCCTGGGCCTGGTGGCCGTGGGGGCCATTCTGCCGGGGATCGTCATCGGCCTTTTGGGCGGCCTGTTCCCCAGTGCGGCCGGCTTCATCACCTCGCTGCTGACCTTGCCCCTGCTGATGGTGCTGGCCCCCACGCTGTTCGCCAGTTTCTATATCAGCTACCGGGATGTGTTCGTGCCCCGGGAGCCTGTTTCCGAACATGCCTGACACGGCCATCCGGCCCCTGGGCATTTTCGGCGGCACCTTCGATCCGGTGCATTTCGGCCACCTGCGCCTGGCCGAAGAGGCGCACGAGGCCCTGGGTCTGACGGCCATTTGCTGGGTCCCGGCGGGGCAACCGCCGCACCGGGCCAGCCCCCGCATCGCCCCCCGGCACCGGCTCGCCATGGTGCGCCTGGCGGTGGCCGGCAATCCCCATTTCCGGGTGGCCGCGTGCGAGATGGAGAGGGCGGAGCCCAGCTACACGGTGACCACGCTCTCGCGTCTGCGCCGGGAACAGGGGCCCCGCCAGCCCCTGGTGCTGCTGATGGGCGCCGATGCCTTTACCGGCCTGGCGAGTTGGTACTGCTGGCAGGAAATTTTCGGTCTGGCGCATCTGGCCGTGCTGCACCGGCCGGGCTACCCGCTGCTGGAGGAACGCCTGCCGGAACCCCTGGCGCGGGAATTCGTCCAACGTCGGTGTGCCGGGCCCGCAGACCTGGCCCTGGCCCCGGCGGGCGCCATCCTGCCGCTGCCCATGACCCAGCTCGACATTTCCGCCACCCACATCCGCTCCCTGCTGTCCCGGGGCGCGAGTCCCCGTTATTTGCTGCCCGACGAGGTTCTCGACTATATTCGGCGGCACCAACTTTATAGAAATCAACCAAATCCCTGATGGAACTGCGCAAACTACAAAAAGTCGTCGTCGAAGCCCTGGAAGACATCAAGGGCAAGGACATCGAAGTCATCAACACCACCCAGCTCACCTCCTTGTTCGATCGCATCATCATCGCCTGCGGTGATTCCAACCGGCAGGTCAAGGCCCTGGCCCGCAATGTGCAGGACAAGGTGAAGGAAGCCGGGGGAGAAGTGGTCTCCATCGAGGGCGAGGAAACCGGCGAATGGGTGCTGGTAGACCTCGGTGACATCGTGGTGCATGTGATGCAGCCGGCCGTGCGTGCCTATTACAACCTGGAAGAACTGTGGCAGACCACGCCGGTCCGGCGCCAGAAGGCCCTGGAAGGCGAGCACAGCAGCGCATGAAGCTGTCCATTGTGGCCGTGGGCCACAAACAGCCGGACTGGGTGGTGGCCGGGTGTCAGGAATACCTGAAACGCATGCCCCGGGAGTTGCCCACTCAGGTCATCGAAGTCAAACCCGAACCCCGTGGCGCCAGGACCCGGGAACAGCTGCAGGCGGCCGAGAAGGGACGCATCCTTCATGCCGCTGGCGACAGCGTCCGGCTGGTGGCCCTGGATGAAAAGGGCTGCGACCTGAGCACCAGGAAACTGGCCGAACGGCTGGAAGCCTGGATGCAGGATGGCCGCGACACGGCGCTCCTGATCGGCGGGGCCGACGGCCTGGATGCCGGACTGAAACAGCAGGCCGACGAGATGATCCGCCTTTCCAGCCTGACCCTGCCCCACGGCATGGCCCGCCTGCTGCTCTGCGAACAGTTGTACCGGGCGGTCAGCCTCCTGAAGAACCACCCCTACCACCGTGAATGACCCGGCATGAACCTCACCTCAGGCTTTCAGCGCATCTACCTGGCCTCCCGCAGTCCCCGGCGGCGGGAGTTGCTGACGCAGATAGGCGTCCATTTCGATACCCTGATCTTTCGCACCGGCGACCGGGCCGATCCGGAAACCGACGAAACCCCCGTCCCTGGCGAGGCGGCCGAGGATTATGTGGTGCGTCTGGCCCGGGCCAAGGCCCGACATGGGCAGCGCTTGATCGAGTGGCGCCATCTGATCGCCCAACCTGTCCTGGCCGCCGACACCACGCTGGATGTGGATGGTCTCATCATCGGCAAGCCGGTCGATGCCACGGATGCCGCCGCCATCCTGCGTCGCCTTTCGGACCGCAGCCACCGGGTATTGACCGGTGTGGCCGTGGGGTTTGAAGACCGGATGGAAACCGCCCTGAGCATTTCCGAGGTGCGCTTCCGGGCCCTGGAAGAGGCCGAAATCCAGCGCTATGTGGCAAGCGGCGAACCCATGGACAAGGCCGGCGCCTATGGCATCCAGAGCCGCGCCGGCCTGTTTGTCGAACACATCAGCGGCAGCTACACCGGCATCATGGGCTTGCCCCTGTGCGAAACCGGCCAGCTCCTCAAGATGTTTGCTTATCCGTTCTAAGGGAACGGGACATGAAACCCAAGCCGCAGGTTCAGTAGTAAACTTCGCCCCACTTCATTTTCGCGACCTTCCTGGCAAAGGCCGCCCATGACCGCAGCCATGCTCGAACTGACGCTCAACGGCACAAGCCGCCGCTTTTCCGGAACCTCCCTCACCCTCGCCGCGCTGATCGAGCAGCTGGGCTATACCGGCAAGCGCATCGCCGTGGAGCACAACGGGGAAATCGTCCCCAGGAGCCAGTATGGCAACATCTTGCTGGCCAATGGCGACCAACTCGAAATCGTCGTTGCCGTAGGCGGCGGCTAAGCTTTTTTCAGGATCAATTTCATGGATCAATTGCGCATCGCAGGCCGGGCCTATGGCTCCCGCCTTCTCGTCGGCACCGGCAAATACCGGGATTTCGATGAAACCCGGATGGCCATCGAGGCCTCCGGCGCCGAGATTGTCACCGTCGCCATCCGCCGCACCAACATCGGCCAGGACCCCGGGCAGCCCAATCTGCTCGATGCCATTCCCCCTTCCCGATACACGATCCTGCCCAACACCGCCGGCTGCTACAGCGCCGAAGAGGCGGTGCGCACCCTGCGCCTGGCCCGGGAACTGCTGGACGGCCACGCCCTGGTGAAGCTCGAAGTGCTGGGCGATTCCACCACCTTGTTCCCCAACATGCCGGAAACCCTGAAAGCCGCCGAAGTGCTGGTGAAGGACGGCTTCCAGGTGATGGTGTACTGCACCGACGATCCGGTCCAGGCCAGGATGCTCGAAGCGCTGGGCTGCGCCGCCATCATGCCCCTGGCCTCCCTGATCGGCTCCGGCATGGGCATCCTCAATCCCTGGAACCTGCGCCTGATCATCGACAACGCCAAGGTGCCGGTGATCGTGGATGCGGGCGTCGGCACCGCCTCCGATGCCGCCATCGCCATGGAACTGGGCTGCGACGGGGTGCTGATGAACAGCGCCATCGCCCACGCCAGAAACCCGGTGCTGATGGCCTCTGCCATGCGCAAGGCGGTCGAGGCCGGACGCACCGCCTTCCTGGCCGGGCGCATGCCGAAGAAGCACTACAGCGCCGATCCCTCTTCTCCCACCTCCGGCCTGATCGGTTCCCGAGCATGAACGCCATGACAGCGCCGCAAGAAGGCGCCGGCGCCGGAGGCCGCGCCGGTCCGGAGCCCGATTCACACGGCCACATCCGCAGCTTCGTGCGCCGGGCCGGGCGCATGTCGGCCGCCCAGCAGCGCTACTACGACACCCTGCTGCCCCGGCTGGGCGTGCCCTACCAGGCCACCCCGATCGACCTGGCGGCCCTGTTCGGCCGCCAGGCGCCGAAGATTCTCGAAATCGGCTGCGGCATGGGGGAAACCACCGCCCGGATCGCCGAGGCCCACCCGGAAAACGATTATTTCGGCCTGGAAGTGCATGTGCCCGGCGTCGGCGCCCTGTGCAAGCTGATTGCCGAAAAGGGGCTCAGCAACCTGCGCATCGGCAACCTTGACGCCATGGAAGTGGTGCGCGACATGCTGCCCGAGGCCAGCCTTGACGGCATCCACATCTTCTTCCCCGACCCCTGGCACAAGACCCGGCACAAGAAGCGCCGCCTGATCCAGCCGCCCTTCGTGGCCCTGCTCACCCGCCGCCTCAAACCCGGCGGCTACCTCCACTGCGCCACCGACTGGGAAAACTACGCCCTGCAGATGCTAGAAGTGCTGAGCCAGGCGCCGGATCTGGAAAACAGTGTCGCCAGCCCCACCCCCGCGGCCCTGGCCGCCGCCCTGGAAGCCGATTCCACCGCCAACCTGCCCGGCTTCGCCCCCAGGCCCGCCTACCGCCCCCTGACCAAGTTCGAGAACCGTGGCCTGCGCCTGGGTCACGGCGTCTGGGATCTGGTGTTCAAGCGTCGGACCTGATCGCGCCCTCGTTCCTGCTCCAGGGCGAGCGCCAGCGGCTCACGCCGCTCCATGATGGATGGCCGGCCTGCGCCAGCAGGCGGCTGCTTTTTGCCAGGGCCTTGCCGCCCTGGCCCTTGAAACGTCACAGGAAGTCAACATGTGGTTTCGCAACCTGCAACTGTATCGCCTGCCCGCCCCCTGGAAGCTGGAACTGTCCGCCCTGGTGGAACAACTGGCCCGGGGCCGCTTCGTGCCCTGTGGCAGCCAGGACCCGCTGAGCCGGGGCTGGGTGCCCCCCCGGGGCGGCGAGCTGGTCCATTTTGTCGGTGGCCAGTGGCTGCTCTCCCTGGCCGTGGAACAGCGCCTGCTGCCGTCCTCCGTCGTCAATGACGAGGTCAAGGAACGGGCCGGGAAAATGGCCGCCGAACAGGGCTACCCGCCCGGCCGCAAGGCCCTGCGCGATCTGAAGGACCAGGTCACCACAGAACTGCTGCCCCGGGCTTTCCTGCGCCGGCGCAAGACGCCGGTCTGGATCGATCCGGTCCATGGCTGGCTGGGGGTGGACGCCCCGAGCCTGATGAAGGCCGAAGAAGTGCTGGAACACCTGCGCCAGTGCCTGGACGATCTGCCCCTGGCCCTGGTGAAAACGCAGCATTCTCCCGCGGCCGCCATGTCCGGCTGGCTGGCAGCGGGGGACGCCTCGGCGGGGTTCACGGTGGACCGGGATTGCGAGCTGAAGTCGACGGACGAGGAAAAAGCCGCCGTGCGTTATGTGCGCCACCCCCTGGAAGGCGATGAAATCAAGGCCCACCTCACGGCCGGCAAGCTGCCCACCCGCCTGGCCCTGACCTGGGACGACCGGATCAGTTTCGTGCTGACCGAAAAAGGCGAGATCAAACGCCTGGCCTTCCTGGATGTCATCAAGGAAAACGCCGGGCAGGACGCCGGGAACGCCGAGGAAATCTTCGATGCGGAATTTGCCCTGATGGCAGGAGAATTCGCCCGCTTCATCCCGGCCCTGCTCGAAGCGCTGGGCGGCGAACAGGCCGCGCCGGAAGCTGCCAGCCAGGACGAACCGCCCTTCTGAACCCGGCCCGCCACCTCCCCGCCGCGCAGGTTTCCGGCCCGCCTCTTCCGGCAAGCGGTTCGAAGCCGCCAGACCCAGCCGGACGAGGATGGATTCCACCGCCCCGCGAAATCGAGGCCCCGGCAATCTTGCGCGAAAAGGCAAGTGAGCCCAAAAAAAAATCCCGGCGCGCCGGGATTTTTTTTGGGCAAGGCGGCCTTGCCTCAGCTCTTCAGGCACTCGCTCATGAAGGCTTTGCGTTCATCACCTTTCAGGGCCTTGTCGCCGGCTTGCTGGTTGCAGGCCTTCATCTTGTCGCGCTGGCTGGCCCCGGAAGCGGTCTTGGTGGACAGGCATTCCTTCATGAAGGCTTTGCGCTCGTCGCCCTTGAGTTCCTTGGCCTTGGCTTCCTGGTTACAGCCCCTCATTTTTTCCTGCTGAGCCTGCTGCGCCGGACTCGGGGCCTTCCTGGCGGGCGCATCTTCCGCATAGGCCGTACCGAGCCCCAGGGTAAAGGCAATGGCGAGGGTGCAGATCACTTGCTTCATGGACTTCTCCTTTGGCTTGAAAAAATGCAAGCTGAATTGTCTTAGAGTTCCTCGTCCAGCACCAGCGCTTTTTGCTGGCGGGAAATGAATTCCTGCATGCTGTCGATGCCGCGCAGTTGCAAGATGGTATTGCGCACGGCGGCCTCCAGCAGGACAGCCAGGTTGCGCCCTGCCGCCACGGGAATCACCACCTTGCGGATGGGCACGCCGAGAACATTCTGGGTCTGGGCATCGAGGGGCAGGCGCGGGGCATCGACACCGGACACGGTTTTTTGCAGGTAGACGATCAACTTCAGCTTCATCCTGCGGCGGGACGCCGTTTCGCCAAAGATGGTGCGGATGTTGAGAAGCCCCAGGCCGCGGACTTCCAGGTAATCCTGCAGCATGCCCGGGCAGCGCCCCTCCAGGGTGGTGGGGGCGATGCGGGCCAGTTCCACCACGTCATCGGCGACCAGTCCGTGGCCGCGGGAGATCAGTTCCAGGGCGAGTTCCGATTTGCCCACGCCGGAATCGCCGGTAATCAGTACGCCCATGCCCAGCACGTCCATGAAGACCCCGTGGACGGAGGTGATGTCCGCCAGGCGACGCGATAGATAAATGCGGAGCAGGTCGATCACCGCGGCGCAGGGTTTGGCCGCCGTCAGCAGCGGCGTCCGGGTGCTTTCGCAAATGGTCCGCAAGGCATCGGGAACCGGCAATCCGTCGGCAACGATCAGGGCCGGCGGCTGTGCCGCCAGGAGGGCGCCGACCTGGCTGCCAAACTGGGCTTCGGAGACACGCCGGAGCCAGGCGATTTCGGCGGTGCCGATCACCTGCAGGCGTTCCGGGTGGATCAGGTTCATGTGCCCCACCACGTCCGCGCCGTAGTTGCCGGATTCCTTCAGGCTGATGCGGCGGTTGGTGCCGACGGCCACTTCCCAGGACAGTTCGAGCTTGTCCCGGTGATCCTCGAAGAGCTGGACTAGGCTGATTTCCTGCATGCAGGGGCCGGATCAGGCAGAGAACAGGGTGATGACACGGGCGGCGTCGGTGGCTGCGGCAAGCTGCTCCCGAAACTGCCGGTCGGCGAAGCAGGTGGCGAGTTCGGACAGGATCTGCAGGTGTTCTTCCGTGGCCTGTTCCGGCACCAGGAGGATGAAAAGCTGGGACACGGGGCGGCCATCCGGGGCATCGAAGGGAATCGGCTCGGCCAGACGGATGAAGGCGCCGGTGGCCTGCTTGAGGCCCTTGATGCGGCCATGGGGGATGGCAATCCCCTGGCCCAGGCCGGTGGAGCCGAGTTTTTCCCGGGCGAACAGGCTATCGAAGACCTGCGCCGCAGCAATGCCATCCGCGCTTTCGAACATCTGGGCGGCCTGCTCGAATACCCGTTTTTTGCTGCCGGCATCCATGCCCAGCAGGACATGGGATGCGGGCAGGAGTTGAGCAATCAATTTCATGATGGGAACCGGAGAGGACCGGGCCGCAACCGGGGGTTGCGGCCGCAGACATCAATCCTCGAGATGATCGGCAACCTTGTCGCCGCGGTGATGGTCCTGAAGCTTCTGCTTGTGCCTCAGAACCTGACGGTCCAGCTTGTCGAACATGCTGTCGATGGCAGCATAAAGATCATCTTCGCTGCTTTCGACAAAAATGTCCTTGCCCGGCACATGTACCGTGACTTCGGCCTTCTGCTTCAGTTTTTCCACCGACAGGATGACATTCACGCCGGTGACCCGGTCAAAGTGGTTGATGACGGGTTCAAGCTTGGCTTCCACATACTCGCGGAGGGCAGGCGTGACTTCGATATGGTGGCCGCTGATCTGTAGATTCATTTTTTTCTCCTCTCTTACAGGGTCTTGCGTAAATTGACCGGCGGGATGTTGAGCGCTTCGCGGTATTTCGCCACGGTGCGCCGGGCCACAACGATTCCCTGCTGGCCTAGTATTTCGGATATTTGACTATCCGACAAGGGCTTCTTGCCATCTTCAGCACTGATCAAATGCTTGATCAAAGCCCGGATAGCCGTGGCAGAACACGCCCCGCCGGTATCGGTGGAGACATGGCTGCCAAAGAAGTACTTCAATTCAAAGATACCCCGGGGAGTGGCCATGTACTTCTGGCTCGTCACCCGGGAGACGGTGGATTCATGCAGGCCGATGGTGTCGGCAATCTCGCGCAGCACCAGCGGGCGCATGGCGACTTCGCCGTGCTCGAAGAACTGGCGCTGGCGATCGACGATGGCCTGGGAGACCCGGGCGATGGTATCGAAACGCTGCTGGACGTTCTTGATCAGCCAGCGGGCTTCCTGCAGCTGATTCGACAGGCCGCCCTCCCCGCGGCGCTGCTGGGACAGGATTTCTGCATAAAGCCGGTTGATCCTGAGCTTGGGGTAGGCATCGGGATTGATCTGGGCGGTCCATTTGCCGCGCAGCTTCTTCACGATGACATCGGGAATGATGTAGCGCGTATCGATGGCCGCAAAGCGGGCGCCGGGCCGGGGATCGAGGCCGACGATCAGCGCATGGGCGGCTTTGAGCGCGTCATCATCGCAAGCGCATGATTTCTTGATCTTGTTGAAATCCCGGGCGGCCAGCAGGTCCAGGTGCCGTTCCACCACGGCCAGCGCCAGGTCCCGGGTTTGATCCTGAGGCAGGGCCTTCAGTTGCAGCGCCAGGCATTCCTGGGGGGAACGGGCCGCGACGCCGGTGGGGTCCAGGCTTTGCAGCTGGCGCAGGGCGATTTCGAGGTCGTCCAGTTCCACTTCATATTCGGGCGGAATGGTTTCCAGCAATTCTTCCAGGCTGGCCGAGAGATAACCGTCATCATCCAGCCCTTCGATCAGGAAACGGATCAGGGCGCGGTCCTGGTCGGAAAACTGGGTCATGCCCAGTTGCCAGGTCAGGTGTTCACGCAAGGATGTGGTGGCGGCCTGGAGGTCCTGGCTATCGCCTTCGTCATCATCCCGGTCCCGGGCGGGGCTGCCATAGCTGCCACTGTCCTGGGACCAGCGATCTTCCTCCACCTCGCTGCGGCTGAGTTCGGCGCGCTCCTCGCTGCTTTCTTCCCGGGCCGGGACCGGCTCCTCCTGGCCCCGCTCGTTGCTGCTGCTGGTATTGTAGGTGTTTTCCCGCTCCGGCTCGTCCTCACGCTCCAGCAGCGGGTTTTCCTGCAGATAACGTTCGATTTCCTGGTTCATTTCCAGGGTCGAAAGTTGCAAAAGCTTGATCGCCTGCTGCAACTGGGGCGTCAGCGCCAATTGCTGGGAAATCTTGAGCTGGAGGGAAGGTTTCATCGGCGGGAGAGAGGTGAGCTTTTACAAAACCGCAGCTTAAAGGCGGAAATGCTCGCCCAGATAAACTTTTCTTACGTCTTCATTATAGACGATCTCGCTCGGAGAACCAGACGCAAGGACATGGCCTTCGTTGATGATCCAGGCGTGATCGCAGATGCCCAGGGTTTCCCGCACGTTGTGGTCGGTGATCAGCACGCCGATATTGCGCTCTTTGAGGAAGCGGATGATCTTCTGGATGTCGAGCACGGCAATCGGGTCCACCCCGGCGAAAGGCTCGTCCAGCAGGATGAAACGGGGCTGGGTCGCCAGGGCCCGGGCGATTTCGACCCGGCGCCGCTCGCCGCCCGAGAGGGCCGCCGCCTGGGTGTGGCGGATGTGGGTGATGTGCAACTCTTCGAGCAGGTTTTCCAGCCGCTCCTTGATTTCCTGGGGCGGGAGATTCTGCAGTTCCAGCACGGCCTGGATGTTTTCCGCGACGTTCAGCTTGCGGAACACGGAGGCCTCCTGGGGGAGATAGGAAAGCCCCCGCCGGGCGCGCAGGTGAATGGGCAGGTGGGTCAGCCTGGTGTCATCGATGAAAATGTCCCCCCCGTCGACTGCCACCAGACCGACGATCATATAAAAGCAGGTGGTCTTGCCGGCCCCGTTGGGACCGAGCAGGCCTACCACTTCGCCGCTTTTGACGGCGAAGGAGACATCGGCCACCACATCCCGGGCCTTGTAGCGTTTTTTGAGATGGTGGGCGCTCAGGCAACTGCGCGGTTCATTCATGGCGGCCATCTTCATTCAGGCCCTGCAGCACCCGGCGGATGGCTTCCTGGGAGAAGCCCCGGTACTGGAGGAATCGTTGTTGCCGCGCCCGTTCGGCCGGCGAGTCGGGCAGGGTGGCAAATTTTTTCTGCCAGACGGACCGGCAGCGACCGTGTTCATCCTCACTTTGGGCCAGGGCGGCGGCAATGGCCTCGGGCTCCACGCCGGACTGGCGCAGTTCCTGGACCAGACGGGCATTGCCATAGCGGCGGCCCCGCACATTGACCCGCATTTCCGCGTAGCGGTCATCGCTCAGCTTGCTGCACCGGACCAGTTCATCGAGCAGTTGCGTCAGAGCTTCAGCAGATCCGGCGTGGGGCGCCAGCTTGCGTTGCAGTTCGGCCCGGCTGTATTCGCGCCGGGCCAGCAAGGCCAGTGCCCTGGCCTCCAGGCTTTCAGGCATCGGCCAGAGCCGGAGCGGGAGCCGGGGCGGGAGCCGTCCTGGCGGGATTGACGATCTCGCGGATGCGGGCTTCGATTTCCCTGGCCAGGTCCGGATGGGCCTTGAGGAATTCGCGCACATTGTCCTTGCCCTGGCCGATCTTGTCGCCCTTGTAGGCGTACCAGGCCCCGGATTTGTCGATGATCTTGTGGATCACGCCCAGTTCGATGACCTCGCCCTCGCGGGAGATGCCCTCGCCGTAGAGGATGTCGAAGATGGCTTCCCGGAACGGCGGCGCCACCTTATTCTTGACGACCTTGACCTTGGTTTCGTTGCCGATCACCTCGTCCCCCTTCTTGATGCCGCCGATGCGGCGGATGTCGAGGCGCACGGAAGCATAGAACTTGAGGGCATTGCCACCGGTGGTGGTTTCGGGAGAACCGAACATGACGCCGATCTTCATCCGGATCTGGTTGATGAAGATCACCAGGGTATTGGTCTTCTTGATGTTGGCGGTGAGTTTCCTCAGGGCCTGGCTCATCAGGCGGGCATGCAGCCCCATCATGGAGTCGCCCATTTCGCCTTCGATTTCGGCCTTCGGGGTCAAGGCGGCGACCGAGTCGATGACGATCACGTCCACCGAGCCGGAACGCACCAGCATGTCGGCAATCTCCAGGGCCTGTTCGCCGGTATCGGGCTGGGAGATCAGCAGCTCGCCCACATTGACGCCCAGCTTCTGGGCATACTGGGGATCGAGGGCGTGTTCTGCATCGATGAAGGCGGCGGTCCCGCCCAGTTTTTGCATCTCGGCCACCACCTGCAGGCAGAGGGTGGTCTTGCCGGAAGACTCGGGACCGTAGATTTCCACCACCCGGCCCCGGGGCAGGCCGCCGACGCCCAAGGCCAGATCCAGCCCGAGGGAGCCGGTCGACACCACCTGGATGGCCTCGTCAATCTCGGCCTCGCCCATCTTCATGATGGAACCCTTGCCGAACTGTTTCTCGATCTGGGCCAGGGCAGCGGCCAGGGCCTTTGCTTTGTTGTCGTCCATGGAAGTTACCTTGAATGTTCAGCGGGGAATTATGGCACAAGCCCCGGATGTGGAATAAATTTTGCCGGAAGCCCATGTACTGTATGGGCGTACAGTATATGCGCTTCCGGAGCGGATGCAAGGCCGGCGGCTTACAGGCCGTGTTGCTGGAACCAGGCCAGCATCCGCCGCCAGCCATCCTCGGCCGCTGCCTTGCGGTAGCTGGGGCGGTAATCGGCATGAAAGGCGTGCGGCGCCTGATCGTAGAGGATGATCTGCGATGCCCGGGCGGCGGGGGCCGCGGCGCTTGCGAGGGCCTTCTTCATCCGTTCCACGGAGGCCAGGGGGATGCCGCTATCCTCGCCGCCGTAGAGCCCCAGCACCGGGGCCTTCAACTCGGCGACCTCATCCAGGGGATGGCGCGGGGTTTGCGGCGTCACCTCGCCTTCGAGGCGGCCATACCAGGCCACCCCGGCCTTGAGGGAAGATCGGTAGGCGCAATAGAGCCAGGTGATGCGGCCGCCGTAGCAAAAGCCGGTGATGCCCAGCCGGGCCGGATCGCCGCCGTTCTGGAAGGCCCAGGCGGCGCAGGCGTCGAGGTCGGAGAGCACCTCGGCATCCGGGGTCCTGGCCGTGATCTTCTCCAGGATTTCCGGCACGCTCTCGATCTGGCGCGGGTCGCCCTGGCGGGCAAACAGCTCGGGGGCGATGGCCAGGTAGCCGAGCTTGGCGAGGCGGCGGCAAATATCGGCGATGTATTCATGGACGCCGAAAATTTCCGACACCACCAGAATCACCGGCAAGTGCTCCTGGCCGGCGGGCCGGGCCTGGTAGGCTTCCACCTCGCCCAGGGGCGAAGCGAGCTTGACCCGGCCTGCCAGCAAGCCGGCGCTGTCGGTGTGGATGGCGGTCTGGGCCATGATCGGCTGGGTCGCCAGGGCAAAACCCACCCCGGCGGCGGTGGTGATGAAATCCCGGCGGCTGAAGGGGCGATCCAGGGGGCGCCCCGGGACCAGGCTATCGAATTCGGAATGTTTGCTTGTCATGGGAGATGCCTTCCTGAGGTGGGAAAGAGGGAACGGCATGATAGCCCCGCAGCGGCCCGCCCGGTAGGCCCGGTAGGCCCGGCCTTTTTGAAAGCGCATCGCCAGGGCGGAAGGCGCACCGCAGCGGCAAAACAAGGCCCGGCGCCTGGCGTCGATGCCATCCGTTCAACTAGCGCTGAAGCGGTTGTGACGCACCGGCTTGCGCCAGACGGGCCGCTCTTCCGGGTGGGCCGGATGCAGGGCCGCCGTCATTTCCGCCAGGGCCCGGGCCACCCGCTCGTTGAGGCTGCCCCGGGGCAGATGGCCGCGACTGTCGGGCGTGCCGGCGGGCAGGCCGGTCAGCAGCTCCATGGCTTCATCCACCGTCGCCACGGGCCAGACGTGGAACTGGCCGCGCTCGGCCGCCTCCACCACATCCGGACGCAGCATCAGGTGGGCGACGCTGGCGGCCGGGATCAGCACCCCTTGCGTCCCCGTCAGGCCCCGGGCCTTGCACAGGTCGTAGAAGCCTTCGATCTTTTCATTGACGCCGCCGATCACCTGCACCTCGCCAAACTGATTGACCGAGCCGGTCAGGGCCAGGCTCTGGCGGATCGGGGCCTGGGCCAGGGCCGAGAGCAGGGCGCAAAGTTCGGCCAAAGAGGCAGAATCCCCCTCCACCTGGCCGTAGGACTGCTCGAACACCAGGCTCGCCGCCAGGGAAAGGGGCTGATGCCGGGCGAAGCGGGCGGCCAGGAAAGCGGTGAGGATGAGCACTCCTTTTGAGTGGATGGCGCCGCCCAGCTCGGTTTCCCGCTCGATATCCACGACGTCCCCGTCCCCCACCCGGGCCGTGGCCGTGACCCGCACCGGATGGCCGTAGCGCTCGCCCGCCAGTTCCACCACCACCAGGGCATTGGCCTGACCGGCCCGCTCCCCGTCCGTGGAAATCAGGGTGCAGCCCTCCAGGGTGGACTCCAGCACATGGCGCGGATAGCGGTCGGCCCGCCGGGCCCGGGCCGCCAGGGCGGCGCTGATGGCTTGGGCTTCCACCCGGCTGGCATCGCCATTTTCGGCCCTGGCATGGTAATCCGCCTCCCGCATCAGGTCGGAAAGATGGCGGGTGTGCAGGGAAAGGCGCAGGGCGTGTTCGGCATGGCGGGCCGCCGCCTCGATCAGCAGGGCCACCGCCTCGGCGCTGAAGGGCAACAACCCGCCCCGGCGCGCCAGGGTGGCCAGGAGGCGGGCATAGTGGTTTTCGTTTTCCTGCGTTCGCAGCAACTCGTCGTCAAAATCCGCGGCCACCTTGAACAACTCCACGAAATCCGGATCGTTCTCGGTGAGCAGGTAGAACAGCTCCCGCTCCCCCACCAGCACCACCTTGACCTGGCAGGGCGCCGGCTCCGGGTTCAGGGTGGCCTGGCTGCTCCAGCCCTGAGCCTCGGCGGGGGGCTCGATGGCGATGCGGCTGCTGCGCAGCGCCCGTTTCAGGCCGTCCCAGGCATAGGGCTGGGTGAGCAGGCGGCCGGCGTCCACGACCAGATAGCCGCCGCTGGCCCGGTGCAGGGCCCCGGCGCGGATCAGGTTGAAATGGGTGGCATGGCCGCCGGGCATGGGCAGGTGCTCGATGCTGCCGATCAGGTTGCCAAAGCCCGGGTTGTCCTCCCGGATCACCGGCGCCCCCCGGGTCTGGCTGTGATCCACCAGCAAGTTCACCTGGTAACGGTGGAAGCTGAACTTGCCCTGCTCGAGCTCGCTGTCCGGGTTTTCTTCGTCTTCACCGGGCACGCTGCCGCGCGCCACACAGGTAATCACGTCGGCGCTGATGGCATCGATGAAGGCCAGCACTTCGGGCAGATCCGCATGGTGGCGGCGCAGGCCCCGGGTGAGGTGGGCCAGCACCGGGGTCAGGGCCTGGCGCTCGGCCCGCTCGATGGATTTTTGCAACTCCTGACGCCAGCCGGGAAAGTCGGCCAGCAGGTCGGCCAGCTTCAGGCTCCAGCTTTCCACACGGCGCTCAATGGCCTGGTGTTCGGCCTCCGAGAGGGCCTCGAAGGCCTCCGGGGTCATCGGCTTGTCATCCAGGGTAGGAGCAAAGACAAAGCCCTCCGGGGTGGTCAAGAGACACAGGCCGTCCGCCGCGCACGCCTGGCCCAGCGCGGCAATGGCTTCCTCCTCGCGCTTCTTCTGGCCATCCTGGAGCGCCTGCACCCGATCCACATGGGTATCTGCATCCAGGGCCGCATCGATGGCCGGGGTCAGCTCCCGCACGAACTGCTGCAGGGCATTGCGCAGCTTGATGCCGCGCCCGGCCGGCAGGCGCAGCAGGCGCGGGGTGCGCGGGTCCTCGAAATTGTGGATGTAGCACAGGTCCGGCGGGGTCGGGGCCCGTGCGGCCTGTTCCTGCAGCAGGCGGAACACCGTGGCGTGGCGGCCGGTCCCCGGCTCGCCCAGCACGAACACATGGTAGCCCTGGTGCGGCATCGAGAGCCCGAACTGCAGGGCGGCCTCGGCCCGGGCCTGGCCCAGGCCGCCGGGCAGGTCGGCCAGCTCGTCCGTACTTGAAAAACCCAGGCAGGCGGGGTCGCAGCACAGGCGGAGTTGGGGGGGAGTCAGGGCAGTGGTGGTGGTCATGGCTTACAGGGGTGAAAAAGGGGGCGGAGGTTCCGTTCCCCGGGGTTGGGTGGCTTGGGTGGCTTGGGTGGGTGGCAAGCGAGACGCGGCGGGATGCGGTGAAACCTCACATCAGCACGATGTCGTACTGCTCCTGGGCGTAGCTGGCTTCGGCCTGCAGGGAAACGGGTTTGCCGATGAAGTCGGAAAGCTGGGCCAGGGACTGGGATTCTTCATCCAGGAACAGGTCGATCACCTGGGGGCTGGCGAGCACCCGGTATTCCCTGGCATCGAACTGGCGCGCCTCGCGCAACAGTTCGCGCAGGATCTCATAACAAACCGTGCGCGCCGTCTTCACCTCGCCCCGGCCGCCGCAGGTGGGGCAGGGCTCGCACAGCACATGGGCGAGGGATTCCCGGGTGCGTTTCCGGGTCATTTCCACCAGGCCCAGCGCGGTAAAGCCATTCACCGTCAGGCGGGTGTGGTCGCGGGCCAGGGCCTTGTTGAACTCGGCCAGCACGGCTTGACGGTGGACCGGGTTCTCCATGTCGATGAAATCCACGATGATGATGCCGCCCAGATTGCGGAGCCGCAATTGCCGGGCGATGGTCTGGGTGGCCTCCAGATTGGTCTTGAAGATGGTGTCGTCGAAGTTGCGCAGCCCCACGAAACCGCCGGTATTCACATCCACCGTGGTCATGGCCTCGGTCTGGTCGATGATCAGGTAGCCGCCGGACTTGAGCTCCACCCGCCGGGCCAGGGCCTTTTCGATTTCATCTTCCACCCCGTACAGATCAAAGAGCGGCCGCTGGCCCGTGTAGTGCTCCAGCAGCGGGCTCACCGCCGGAGTGTATTCCGCCGCGAAGGTCTCCAGCTTCAGGAAGTTCTCCCGCGAGTCGATGATGATCTTCTCGGTTTCAGGGTTCACGAAATCCCGCAGCACCCGCTGGGCCAGCTGCAGTTCGTGGTAGAGGAGGCTGGGCGCACCGGAAACCCGGGCCTTGTCGCGGATGTCCCGCCACAACTTTCTCAGGTAGGCAATGTCGTTCACCAGTTCCGCGTCGCTGGCGGTTTCGGCCATGGTGCGCACGATGAAGCCGCCGGGCTCGTCCTCGGGCACCAGGGTGGCAAGGCGGGTCCGCAGGGATTCCCGCTCCGCCGCGTCCTCGATGCGCTGGGAAATGCCGATATGCTTTTCCTGGGGCAGATACACCAGCATCCGCCCGGCCAGGGAAATCTGGGTGGACAGGCGGGCGCCCTTGGTCCCCATCGGGTCCTTGATCACCTGCACCAGCAGGCTCTGGCCTTCCGAAAGGATTTTCTCGATCGGCTTGTGCGCCTCCCGGCCATGCTCGGCCTGCGGGTCCCGGGGCTGCCAGATGTCGGCCACATGCAAGAAGGCAGTGCGCTCCAGGCCCACCTCGATGAAGGCGGACTGCATGCCGGGCAGGATGCGGCTGACCTTGCCCAGGTAGATATTGCCCACCAGCCCCCGGCTGCCGGTGCGTTCGATATGCAGTTCCTGGACCACTCCCTGAGCCATGACGGCCACCCGGGTTTCCTGGGGCGTGAAATTGATGAGGATTTCTTCGGACATGAAAAGACTTTGAATGATTTCTGGGTATGAACCGCTTTAAGGCTGGGGCTGGGGCTGGGGCTGGCGCTCAGCCCAGTCGTCAGGCTGGCGGTGCTGGGGGGCCACGGCCAGAATCAGGATATTCTCATCCCGCAACGCATACAGCAGTTTGTAGGGAAAACGTTCCAGCAAGCATTTGCGTATTTCGCCACGCTCCAGGGGACATGCAAGGGGCCAACGTACGATCCGCCTTGCCGCCGCCTTGAAGTCCTGAATAAAACGCTGCCCCAGGCCAGGCTGCTGCAGATCGTAATACTGCCGGCCCTCCTGCAGTTCAAGGCGGGCCAGCGGGAGCAACATGAGCTGCATCAGAGGCCCTTCAATGCCTCATCCAGAGGAATGCCCTGGACCTGCCCCGCATCATGAATCTGGAGCCGTCGCCCGGCTTCGTCAGCCCAAATTCGTTCAATCTCCTGGTCCGGCTTATCGAGACTCTGCAGAATCTGCTCCACGATTTCGAACCTTTCTGTTGCCTTGAGCTTCAAAGCCTGCTCGATGATCTCTTGCGTTCCCATACGGCCTCCTGACTGGGGACGAGTAAAATGCTCGTTTTTTCAAGATTCTACCCGATGCCCTCCCACACCCCCGAACTCCTCGCTCCGGCCGGCTCGCTCGCCATGATGCGCACCGCCTTCGCCTTCGGCGCCGATGCAGTGTATGCCGGCCAGCCGCGCTACTCCCTCAGGGTGCGCAACAACGAATTCGGCCACATGGAAAACCTGGCCCAGGGCATCCAGGAAGCCCACGCCGCCGGCCGGCAGTTCTACGTGGTGAGCAACATCTTTCCCCACAACGCCAAGCTGCACACCTACCTGAAGGACATGGCCGAAGTCGTGGCCCTGCAGCCCGACGCCCTGATCATGGCCGACCCGGGCCTGATCGACATGGTGCGCGAAGCCTGGCCGGAAATGCCCATCCACCTCTCGGTGCAGGCCAACACGGTGAACTGGGCGGCGGTCAAATTCTGGAAGAAGCTGGGCCTGGCCCGGGTGATCCTGTCCCGGGAACTCTCCCTCGATGAAGTGGCGGAAATCCGCCAGCAATGCCCGGACATGGAGCTTGAAGTATTCGTGCATGGCGCGCTCTGCATCGCCTACTCCGGCCGCTGCCTGCTCTCTGGCTACTTCAACCACCGCGACCCGAACCAGGGCAGCTGCACCAACTCCTGCCGCTGGGACTACCAGGTGAGCGAGGCCCAGGAAGACGCCGCCGGCGTCGCCCGGCCCACGCTCGCGCCCTCGGAAAACGCCGTTACCGGCCTGTTCAAGCCCAAGCCCGAGCAGAAAGTCTGGCTGCTGGAAGAAAAACACCGCCCCGGCGAGCTGATGCCGATCGAAGAGGACGAGCACGGCACCTACATCATGAATTCCCGCGACCTGCGCGCCATCGAGCATGTGTCGAAGCTGGTGGAAATGGGCATCGACTCCTTGAAGATCGAAGGCCGCACCAAGAGCGCCTACTACGTCGCCCGCACCTGCCAGAGCTACCGCGCCGCCATGGACGACGCCATCGCCGGGCGCCCCTTCGACCCGGCTCTCCTCACCGAACTCGAAAGCCTGGCCAACCGGGGCTACACCGACGGCTTCTACCAGCGCCACCACGACGCCGAATACCAGAACTACCTGAAGGGCTACTCCGAATCCAGCCGCAGCCAGTACGTGGGCGACGCCTGCCGCTTCGACCCGGAACGGGGGCTGATGGAAGTGACCGTGAAAAACCGCTTCGAGACCGGCGACCGGCTGGAAATCGTGCATCCTGCCGGCAACCGCTTCGTGCAGGTGGAACGGATGGAAAACGCCGCAGGCCAGCCCGTGGAGGCCGCCCCCGGCAGCGGCCACCGGGTCTGGCTGCCCCTGCCGGCCGAGGCCGAAGGCGCCTACCTGGCGCGGCTGTTCTGACGGCGGCCTAGTCCGCGCCCATTGGATCAGCCAGTCGCCGTCACCTCACGGCGCACGCCCGCAGCCCCCAGGACCGGGCCGCCGAAGCCCCGAAAAACCACCTCATCGCCCCGCAAGTCATCATTGGCAAGTCATCATCATCAACCGGGCTGGTCCAGCACATCTTCATAAAGACTGGCAAGCGTCAGGCTCACGCCCAGGCTTTCCAGCTGGATCACGCTGCCCTCGGCCGCCGGTTACCGCACCCACAAGCCCTCGCCATTCTTTCTGAACAGGTCCGCATGGCGGCGGTCCTGCTCGATCAGCAGGTATTCCTGCAGGCTGTCGATCTGCTGATACAGCTCGAACTTGCGGCCCCGGTCGAAGGCCGCGGTGGAAGGTGACAGGATTTCCACCGCCAGGCGGGGATGCGGCTAGAACAACTCGCTCCCCGCCGCCCGGTCACGCGGGTCGCAGGTCACAAACACATCCGGGTAAAACATGGCATCGGCCCGCTCGATGCAAAGCTTCATGCCCGGTTGAATGACAGGAAAACGCCGAGGCGGATCAGCCCGGCAACGAGCCGATCCAGGCTTGCGCCAGAGAGACCAAGCAGACCGGCGGCCAGGGGCCATGGCAAACGGCGGATGGCAGCCCCGATCGGCCCGCAAAGCGACGTGGCGCGGCAGTCGACTGACGAAAAATGTCACTCCAGCCCGGTCCCAACCGGCTTTTTCCTATGCAAAACGGGATTTCCGGACCTGGCACAAAGTCTGCCTTGTGGGAATCAGCGGTTTTCGCTGTTTTCCACTAAGGAGATTTGAAATGAAAAAGGTACAACAAGGTTTCACCCTCATCGAGCTGATGATCGTCGTCGCCATCATCGGCATCCTCGCCGCCGTGGCCCTGCCGGCGTATCAGGACTACACCATCAAGTCGAACGCCGCCGCCGCCCTGGCTGAAATCACCCCGGGCAAGGTCGCTTTCGAAGAAGCCATCGCTCGTGGCGTCACCCCTTCTCTTGTTAAGGCTGACCCTGGTTTCATCGGCATTCAGAGCTCTACTTCTTACTGCAACGTGGTGACTACGTTTGCGGCTGGCGTTGGTTCCATCACCTGTACCGCCAAGGGAGGTAATGCCGGCAAGTTCAATGGTAAAAAAATCGCTTGGGCTCGCGATGCTGACGGCGTCTGGAAATGCACTACCGATCTGGAAGAAAAGTACAGGCCTGGCAAGTGCGCTCCTTGATTGTAACTGCACATCTCGCCTGAAAAGGCGAGCTAAGGAAGATTGCCGAAGCCTTGCTTCGGCAATTTTTTTCCCCTCTGCATCTCCTGTGACAAACAAAGGTATCGCTGCGTCATGAAGGCAAATCCGTGCTATTTGCGCCGCTCCCGCTGGCTACCCTGGGCCTTGCTGACGGTTTTTCTCGGGTTGTTGTTCACTTTGTACCGCCAGGGCTTTTCCGGTGCCCTTTATTACGATGATCTGCGTCCCCTCGCGGCATTGAGTCAAATCGACGGCTGGGAGCGGGCGCTCCATTATGTGTTTTCTGAAATTTCGGGACCGCTGGGACGGCCTCTTTCCATGCTGACTTTGGTCTGGAACGCCAGCGATTGGCCCCGGAATATTCCCGCTTTTTTTGCGTTCAACGCCGTCGTGCATCTTCTCGATGCCCTTTTGGTGGCGGGCATCGTCTGGCGCATCGAACGCCTGCGCCAGGGCAAGGTAGCGGCGAGCGTCTGGCTGGCCGTGAGCGTGGGAATGCTCTGGGCCGTGCTGCCCATTCATGTGTCGACTACGCTGATCGTCGTGCAGCGCATGACCAGCTTGTCGGCCTTGTTCGTGCTCCTGGGTCTCTATTTCTTCCTGCTCGGGCTGGAAATGGAGCAGACAAGACCGCGGGCAGGGGGCTATCTGCAAGGCGCGGCCATCGTCATGGGTACCTTGCTCGCCGCTTTGAGCAAGGAAAACGGTCTGTTGCTGCCGGTGCTGGCGGGAGTGACCGAATACACCCTGCTCCAGGGCGTGACGGCCAACCCCGGCACCCGGCGCCTGCGTCTTCGCCTATGTGGTGCGTACAGCCTGCTCATCCTTCTTGCCCTACTTTGGCAGGCATGGGCGAGCGGAGGGGTTTTTCCAGGGCGGAACTTCGATCTGAAGGAGCGTTTGCTGACCGAGCCGCAGATTCTGTTCGAGTATCTCGCACATGCCTTTGCCCCCGGCATCGCGACCTTTCACCCCTTTCATGAGGGTCATCCCAAGGTCGTTTCCTGGCAGGAGTCGCCCCTGGCGCTGCTAGCCGCCCTGGCATGGCTGCTGGCATTGGGGGCAAGCGGGTCATTGCGCCGTCGTCATCCGGTCCTGGCCTTTGCCGTGTTGTGGTTTCTGGCGGCGCACCTGCTCGAATCGAGCGTGATCGGGCTGGAGCTCTACTTCGAGCACAGGAATCATGTGGCGCTGTTCGGGCCTTGTCTGGCCCTGGTCTGGTACATCCGGCAAGTTCCAGAAAAATACAGACGTCTGGCGATCGGGGGATTCTCCGCTTACCTCGTGCTGCTGACCTTGGTCCTGGGGCAAGTGACCAGCCTGTGGGGCAAGCCCCTTGAAGCGGCTGAGGATTGGTTTCTTGCCGCCCATAAGTCGCCCCGGGCGGCAGAACATCTGGCCAATCAGTATCTTGAGGCAGGCAAAGGCGCTTATGCCCTGGAAGTGATGGAGATGCAGGTGAAGGACTGCCCCGAATGCCTGAGCTCGCACCTGCAGGCCATGTTGCTCAACTGCATGGCAGGCGATGCGGAGAAAACCCAACGCTATTACGAAAGCGCACGCTTGCTGAGTCAGCAGGTTGCCAGCAGCGCGGGGGCCCCCGCGGTATTGTCCGCCGTGCTCGACCGGATGGAGGGGGGGCAGTGCAAGTTGCTCTCCCATGCGCAGATCGAGGCCTTGCATCGTGTGCTTCTGGAACGGGAGGCGAATATCATGAATGCTCGGGAGCGCGGCGCCTTGCACATCAATTTGCAGCGTATTGCACATCAGGCGGGAGATGCGTCCCGGGCGCTCGCGGAACTGGAAAAATCCTATGCCGCCAACCCGGATTTCGAGCTGGGCGTGCAGATGTTCCCTCTCATTCTGGCGTCCCAGGGCCGGGCCCAGGCCGAGGCTTTTCACCGGAACAAATTGTGCCGTTCCATGCCCCTGCACCCTTATCGGGCTTACTACCGGCACAAGGTTTGTGCCGGCTTGCTCGCCAGCCTGGATGTAGAGGCTGCGGCCCATGACTGAGCAAGATGAGGGTGCCGTGGTGGAAGTGTTTCCGCCAGTGTTGTCGGTCGTCCTCCCCGCCCGAAACGAAGCGGCTGCCGTCGGTACGACGGTCGCGGCGATCCGGCGCCTCTACCCTGAGGCCGAAGTGATCGTGGTCGATGACGGCTCCAGCGATGCCACCGGCCAGGTCGCCGAGGCCGCCGGCGCCAGGGTGGTGACGCACCCCTGCAGCAAGGGCAATGGCGCCGCCATCAAGACCGGGGCCCGCGCGGCAAAGGGGGCGGTGATGGTGTTCATGGATGCCGATGGCCAGCACGACCCCGCCGATATTCCGCGCCTGCTGGCCAAACTCGATGAAGGCTACGACATGGTGGTGGGCGCCCGGGATCGCGCCTCCCAGGCCAGCCTGGGGCGCCGCTTTGCCAATGCCTTTTACAACCGCCTGGCCAGTTACATGACGGGCCATCTGGTGCAAGACCTCACTTCCGGCTTGCGTGCCGTGCGCGCCGATCGGTTCCGCGAATTCCTCTACCTGCTGCCCAACGGTTTTTCCTACCCCACCACCAGCACCATGGCATTCTTCCGGGCGGGTTACGGGGTGGCTTATGTGCCCATCCAGGCGGCCAGACGGATCGGCAAGAGCCATATCCACTTGTTCAAGGATGGGGTGCGGTTTCTGTTGATCATCTTCAAGATCGGCACCTTGTATTCCCCCTTGAAACTGTTCGGGCCCGTGGCCTTGCTGCTTTTTACCCTCGCCACGCTCTGGTACGGCCACACGCTGCTGGAGGACGGCCGCTTCACCAACATGAGCGCGCTGCTTTATACGGGCAGCGTGATCACCTTCATGATGGGCCTGATTTCGGAGCAGATCACGGCCTTGATGTACAAGGACAAGGCTTGAGATCGAGGATGGCGCCCTTAACGCCAAAAGAATACAGGAACGCAGCATGTGCAAGCCCCCTCTGACAAGACGATCAAATCGAATGGCTCTGCGCCGGTCTGCCCGGGTCACGATTGATGAAGTCATCGAATCATGAATGACGAGTCAAGCGCGATGCTTCCCGTCTTGTCGAATGAATCCAGTCCCGCTGGCAAGCCACTACTGACGGCGATAGGGCTGTATGTCATTCTCCCCAATCTGCTGTTCTGGTTGATTGCAAATGTCCTGAAAATTGATCGGCCCATCGTCAATCTGGACTATCTGTTCGTTGGCTCGATATTCATATATGGCTGGCGAAAATTTGCCAGCCTGCTGTTACTTTTTTTTCTGTTGACGGATTTGCTGGTGCTTGAAGGGTTGGCCTATCCAGTCGTTCGTTTGCAGGATGATCTTTATCTGTTGTCTCTGCTGCCTTATGCCGCATTCATCTGGCAGGCTGCGGCAGCCGGTCTGATGCTGGCTCTGGCTTTGGTTGTCGGTATCTTGTATCGCCATGGACACAAGGCAAATCGCATGGCTACCCTGGTCTTGCTCTTTTCCGGGGTCTCTGTTTATGCCGCCCAGATCAATCTGGATGAGTTAAGTTCAGACTTTTACCGGGTTAAAAAAACCGCCGTCGGTAGCCAGATAAGCTATTTTGCCAACATGCGGGCAGTGGCGTTTTTTGATGCTTTTTTTGAAAAAGTGAATCCATTGG
>NZ_JBASOH010000139.1:0-34823 GCF_049658005.1 Azovibrio sp.
GCTCGACGAGATCGTGCCGTCCATCAACAAGACTTCCGACCTGGTGCAGGAAATCGCCTCCGCCTCCCAGGAACAGTCCTCCGGCGTCGCCCAGATCAACAACGCCATGAGCCAGTTGAGCCAGGCCACCCAGCAGAATGCTTCCGCATCGGAGGAACTCGCCGCCACCGCCGAAGAACTCGGCGGCCAGGCCGAGCAGTTGCAGGACATCATGGGCTTCTTCACCATTGAAACCCATCGGAGTGGCCGTCCTGCAGCAGGCTCCCGCCTTGCCTCCAGCAGCGCTCATGCCCATGAAAGCAGGCCGCGTGCGGCGACGCCCAAATCTGCCGCGCAGCTCATCGATGAAAGAGACTTCGAAAAATTCTGAGTCAGGGGCCCCGCATGACTGAAATGATTACGCAAGTCCCTCCCCCGGCGGCGGGCGCCACGCGCCTCCCGCTGGCCGGGACGGATCACAGTCCACAGCAATATCTCACCTTCCTGCTGGGCGGCGAGATGTTTGCGGTGGGCATTCTCAACGTCAAGGAAATCATCGAGTACGGCATTGTGACCAGAATCCCCATGACGCCTCCCTTCATCCGGGGGGTCATCAATCTGCGCGGCAGCGTCGTGCCTATCGTGGATCTGGCGAGCCGTTTCGGCAAACCCCCCTCCAAGGTTTCGCGCCGCACCTGCATCGTCATCATCGAAGTCAATGAGGGCGAAGAGCGACATGACCTGGGTATCATCGTGGACGCCGTCTCCGAAGCGCTGGAAATCCCCAGCAGCGAAATCGAGCCGCCACCGACCTTCGGTGCCAATATCCGCTCTGACTTCATCACCGGCATGGGCAAGGTCAATGGCCGCTTTGTCATTATCCTCAATGTCGACCAGGTACTCTCGGTGGAAGAAATTTCCCTGCTCTCCCAGATGGCGGCCAGCGGCACGACGCCAGAGGCCGGCACCGAAGCCGGCGCTAGCTGACAAGGGGGCCAGCCCTTCCCCGAGAATGCTGACGCCAGGGAGCAGGCCGACCGGGAACGGGCCGGCGGCGACCCATTTTCAACCTTTCTGAAGATCCATTTGAGCTACGCCCATCTCCCCAGCCATGACATCGAACGCCTGTCACGCAGCATCGCCCCGGGCGCCTGGGGCATAGAAGCAGAACAGCCGCTGTCCACCTTGCTCGGCTCCTGTGTGGCCGTCTGCATGTACGACAAGGCCGCCCGCATCGGCGGCCTGAACCACTTCATGCTGCCGAATCTGCAGCGCACCCCCAACAGCGAGGTGGACGCCCTGCTGGCCGGCGACTACTGCATGGAAGCCCTGCTCAACGGCCTGCTGGCCAAGGGGGCGAAAAAGGCACGCCTGGAAGCCAAGGCCTTTGGCGGCGGCACCATCATCGAAAGCCTGGCCCGCGGCATGGGCATCGGCAAGCGCAATGCCGACTTCGCCCAGGAATGGCTGGAGCGGGAACATATTCCCCTGGTCGCCTCGGACTTCCTCGGCCCCTGGTCGCGCAAGATCCTGTTCGTGCCGGACACGGGTGATGCCTACTGCCGCCGCATGGTGACCAGCATGGCGACCGAAAGCCTGATCAAGCGGGAAACCGCCTACGCCGACACCCTGGCCCGCCAGATTGCCAACCGCTCCAGCGGCAAGGAGAAGAAGATTGAACTGTTCTGACGCCCAGCTAGATTGCAGAGCTGAACCATGATGAATACGGCCATCACCGACCAGGAGTTTGCCCTCTTCCAACGGCTGATCTACAAGATTGCCGGGATCAGTCTTTCCGATGCCAAGAAGGTGTTGCTGGTCGGTCGCCTGAGCAAGCGCCTCAAGGCCCACAATCTCGAAAATTTCAGCCAGTATTACCGCATGCTGGCGACCGGCGATCATCCCGAAGAATTGCAGACCATGGTGGATCTGCTCACCACCAACGAAACCTACTTCTTCCGCGAACCCAAGCACTTCGACTATCTGCGCGACGAAATCCTGCGCAAGTACCGGATTAGCGCCCCTTTTCGCATCTGGAGCGCCGCCAGTTCGACAGGGGAGGAAGCCTTTACCCTGGCCATGATGCTGGCCGAATACCTGCCCTCCAATCCCTGGGAGGTGCTGGGCACGGACATCAGCACCAAGGTACTGGCCAGGGCCCGCCTGGGTCACTACGCCATGGATCGCAACGAAGGCATCCCACCCGAATTCCTGAGCAAATACTGCCTCAAGGGCGTGCGCGCCCAGGAGGGCACCTTCCTGATTTCCAGCAGACTGCGCGAGCGGGTGAGCTTTTCCCAGGTGAATCTGACCCTGCCGATCGATCCGTCGATCGGGGATTTCGAAGTGATCTTCCTCAGAAACGTGATGATCTACTTCGATCAGGAAACCAAGACCAAGGTGATCAACCACCTGATGCCCCGCCTCAAGCCCGGGGGGCATCTGTTCATCGGCCACTCCGAGACCCTTTCGGGCATCCCCGCTCCCCTGAAGACGGTACGTCCCACGATTTACCAGAAACAATGAATCCGGCTCTCTACCAAGGCCCCCAGGTCTTTCTCGGGCCCGGGGATCTGTATTTTGGAACCGCCCCGCTGCAGATACACACCCTGCTCGGCTCCTGTGTCGCCATCACCCTCTGGCATCCCCGCCTGCATCTTGGCGGGATGTGTCATTTCGTCCTGGCGAGTCGGCAAAACCGCCGGGGCGAGCCCCCGGATGGCCGCTTTGGTGACGAAGCCTTCCTCCTCTTGCTGGACGACATCCGGCAACGGGCTTGCCGTCCCGCAGACTTTCAGGCCAAACTCTTTGGCGGTGGCCTGATGTTTGCCGGCCCCGGCACTCAACCGGATATCGGCAGTGGCAACATCGAGCAGGGACGCAAGTTGTTGCGGGAAGCCGGCATGCTCCTCGTTTCTGAACATGTGGGCGGCAGCGGCCGCCGCAAACTGACCTTCGACCTCGCAAGCGGCCATGTCTGGCTGGCCTTTCCCGAAGGCGAAGGCGCTTATCGCAGGAATCATAATGTCCAATAAAATCAAGGTCATGATCGTGGACGACTCGGCCCTGGTGCGCCAGGTCGTCGCCCAGGCCCTCTCGGAAGACCCGGGGATCGAAGTCATCGCCACCGCCTCCGACCCCATTTTCGCCCTGGAGAAGATGAAGACCCGGTGGCCCGATGTGCTCGTGATCGACATCGAGATGCCGCGCATGGATGGACTCTCCTTCCTCAGGAAGATCATGGCCGAGCATCCCACCCCTACCGTGGTCTGCTCCTCCCTGGCGGAACAGGGCGCCCAGGCCACCCTGGAAGCCCTCTCCGCCGGCGCGGTGACGATCATCACCAAGCCCAAGGTGGGCCTCAAAAGCTTTCTTGAAAATAGCTCCAACGACATCATCCAGGCCGTGCGCACGGCCGCCCGTGCCAATCTCAAGGCCATTTCCAGGAGCAGCCGCGCGGCCTCGGCGGGGATGCCCCCCAATCGCCCCAAGTTCTCCGCCGATGTGATGCTGTCTGCCGGCCCCGCCAACGGCGCCGCGATGGCCAGGACAACGGATCAACTGGTCGCCATCGGCACCTCCACCGGCGGCACCCAGGCCCTGGAGGCCGTGCTCACCCGCCTGCCCTCCACCTCCCTTGGCATCATCATCGTCCAGCACATGCCGGAAAAATTCACCGCCATGTTCGCCCAGCGCCTCAACAGCATCTGCCAGGTGGAAGTGCGCGAGGCCCGGAACGGAGACCGGGTGATTCCCGGCCGCGCCCTGATCGCCCCCGGCGGCAGGCACATGATGCTCAAGCGCAGCGGCGCCCAGTACATCGTCGAAGTGCAGGATGGCCCCCTGGTCAACCGGCACAAGCCCTCGGTGGATGTGCTGTTCCGCTCGGCCGCCAAGTTCGCGGGCGCCAACGCGCTGGGCATCATCATGACCGGCATGGGCGACGATGGGGCCCGCGGCCTCAAGGAGATGCACGATGCGGGTGCCAGAACCATCGCCCAGGACGAGGCCAGCTGCGTGGTGTTCGGCATGCCCAAGGAGGCCATCAAGCTCGGTGCGGCCGACCAGGTCCTGCCGCTAGAGCAGATACCAGGCGCCATCAGCGCCTATAGCCGGGCTTCGGTCTGAGCCCGGGACCCGATCTGGCCGGATTCTCCACCATGCACAAACTCACCGAACTCCAGCAGGACGCCCTGATTGAAGCCTTCAATATCGGCATTGGCCAGGCTGCCGCCAACCTTTCCGTGATCGTCCGGGAGCCGGTGCGGCTGTCGGTCCTCTCGGTCCAGATCGTCCCGTTCCAGGAAGCCTGCCAGCAGCTCGGCGACAACAGCGCCGAGCGCATCTGTGCGGTCAGCCAGCGCTTTTCGGGCTCTTTCGAGGCCACCGGCCTGCTGATTTTCCCTGAACATCAATCCCTGGAATTGGTGCGCCTGATGCTCAACGAATCCCTGAGCCTGCAGGAACTCACCGATCTGGAGCAAGATGCCATGAGCGAAATCGGTAACATCCTGCTGAACGCCTGCACCAGCGCCGTGGCCCGGTTTTTCTCCAGCTGCCTCATCAGTTCACTGCCCCATTACAGCCTCGGCTCGCCGCAAGACATCCTGCAACCGCATGCCCGGGAAACAAGGGATGCCGTGATGCTGTTGCACATCGACTTGCTGCTGGAAGCACGGCAATTGCGTGGCATGATTGCCTTCTTGCTCAATGGCGTCGCCATGGAGCAACTGCTGGGACAGATCAGCCAATTCCTGACCCGCCTCGATATCAGCTGATCAAGCGGGGTTCGCCAGATCCACGAATTCGCACGCCAGCCCCGTTTCCCGGCTCAGGAACTCCGCCAGCGCCTTGACGCCGAAGCGCTCCGTGGCATGGTGGCCGCAGGCCAGGTAGGCCATGCCGTGCTCCCGGGCCAGATGCGGGGTCTGTTCGGAAATCTCCCCTGAAAGATAGGCATCCACCCCCAGCGCTGCCGCCGCTTCGATATATCCCTGAGCGCCACCGGAACACCAGGCGATGCGGCGGATGGGGCGCTTTGCCTCGCCGATCACCAACGGCACGCGGCCCAGCACCTGCTCCAGGCGCCGCGCCAGATCTTCCAGGGGGGCGGGGCTCATGCTGCCCCACCAGACCAGGTCCTGATCGCCGCAGCGCCCTTGCGGCTGCCAGCCCATGGCCTGGGCCCATCGGGCGTTGTTGCCCAGCCCGGGATGGGCATCGAGCGGCAGGTGGTAGGCAATCAGGTTGATGTCATGCTGCAGCAAAGTCCCCAGGCGCCGGCGGCGCAGGCCCGTCACCCGCGGCGATTCGCCTTTCCAGAAATAGCCATGATGCACGATCACCGTATCCGCGCCCCGGCGGACCGCCTCGTCGAGCAAGGCCTGGCTGGCCGTGACGCCGGTCACGATGCGGAAAACCGCCGCCCGTCCTTCCACTTGCAGACCGTTTGGGGAATAATCACCGAATTTCGCGCTTTCCAGGACATCATCCAGGTAACGCACCAGTTCATCACGATTCATGGGCTCTCCTATGCGCAGGCTGTGGCTGATTTTTGCACAAACGACGACGGTAGCGCTGGCGCTGCTGTTTGTAGTGGCGACCCTCAAGCCCGAGTGGCTGGGCAAGCCCCAGGCGACCCTTGTCGCCTTGCAGGAGGCCCGCGTATCCGGCGGACCGGTGGCTTCTCAGGGTTTCCGCGATGCCGCCCGGCGCGCCCTGCCGACGGTGGTGCACATCTTCACCAGCCAGCAGGTCAGGACGCCGCGCCATCCCCTGCTCGATGACCCCATCTTCCGCCATTTCTTCGGCGAAGGCTTCGAGGATACCCCCCGGCGGGAATCCGGCCTGGGTTCCGGGGTCATCGTCAGCCCCAATGGCTACATCCTCACCAATTTCCACGTCGTCGATGCCGCTGACCAGATCGAGGTTTCCCTCGCCGATGGCCGCAAGATGAAGGCCAGGGTGGTGGGGTCCGACCCGGAATCCGATCTGGCCGTGCTCCAGGTCGAGGCCGACAAACTCCCGGCCATCACCTTCGGACAGATGGACGACGTGGGCGTGGGCGACATCGTGCTGGCCATCGGCAATCCCTTCGGCGTCGGCCAGACCGTCACCATGGGCATCGTTTCTGCCCTGGGCCGCACCCATCTGGGCATCAACACCTTCGAGAATTTCATCCAGACCGATGCGGCCATCAACCCGGGTAACTCCGGCGGCGCCCTGGTGGATGTGCAGGGCAACTTGATCGGCATCAACACCGCCATCTATTCCCGCACCGGCGGCTCCCTGGGCATCGGCTTCGCCATCCCGGTTTCCTCGGCCAAGCAGATCATGGAACAGATCATCCAGAACGGTCAGGTAATCCGCGGCTGGATCGGCGTGGAAGCCCAGGAAATCACCCCGGAACTGGCGGAATCCTTCGGCCTGCCGGATACGCAAGGGGCCCTGATCGCCGGCGTGGTGCGCGGCAGCCCGGCAGAGCAGGCCGGCATTCAGCCCGGCGACGTGTTGCTGACCGTGAATCAGCACGAAATTCACGATCCCCAGGCCATGCTGGATGTGATCGCTGCCCTGAAACCCGGCACAAAAGCCAGCTTCCGCCTGCGCCGGGCCAGGAACATCAGCACGGTCGAGGTCAAGATCGGCCAGCGCCCGGCCCTGCGTCGCAACCCGGAATGAGCCCATGTGCCAGTTACTGGGAATGAACTGCAATGTCCCCACGGACATCTGCTTCTCCTTCACCGGCTTCCAGGCCCGGGGCGGTGGCACCGATGTGCACAAGGATGGCTGGGGCATCGCCTTTTTTGAAGGCAAGGGCGTGCGGGTGTTTCTCGACCCCCAGCCCTCGGCCACCTCGGCCATCGCCGAGCTGGTGCGCCATTACCCGGTGCGCTCCCTCAATGTCATCGCCCACATCCGCAAGGCCACCCAGGGTGCCATCGGCCTGGAAAACACCCACCCGTTTCAGCGCGAACTCTGGGGCCGGTACTGGATATTTGCCCATAACGGCCACCTGGTGGATTTCTTTCCCGAATTCAACGGCGAATTCATGCCCGTGGGCCAGACCGACAGCGAACGGGCCTTCTGCTGGCTGCTCCAGTCCCTGCGCCGGCGCTTTGGCGCCACCTTGCCGGAAGAAGCCCCCCTGTTCGCCGCCCTGCACGAACTGACGCTGGAAATGACAGCTTCCGGCCAGTGCAATTACCTGCTTTCCTGGGGCGAGAGCCTGATAGCCCACTGCTCCACCCGACTGGCCTGCATCGAGCGCAAGGCCCCTTTTGCCCCGGCCCATCTCAAGGATCAGGACGTGAGCGTGGATTTTCAGGAAGTCACCCACCCCGACGACCGGGTGGCGGTGATCGCCACCACGCCCCTGACCGACAACGAGGACTGGCGGATTCTCACGCCGGGCACCCTCTGCCTGTTCCGGGACGGGTCCCTGGTGCGCGAGGCCGCCACCGCCGCCGGCCCGGCCAGTCCCCTGACTGGCAACGCCTGATCATTTTTCTTCCAGCTTCCTGTGCTGGGCCTCGGCCTCGTCCAGCGCCGCTTCCAGTTCCGCATCGCTCATGGGGGCTTCGGTATTGGACGAGGGCCGGCTCATGAATCCCGCCATGAGGATGCCCAGTTCATACAGCAGGCACATGGGCAGCGCCAGCATGAACTGGGACACCACATCCGGCGGGGTAAAGATGGCGGCGATGATGAAAGCCCCCACGATCACATAGGGCCGCACCTCCTTGAGCTTGGCGATCTCCACCAAGCCCGTGGCAACCAGCACGATCACCACTACCGGCATCTCGAAGGTGATGCCAAAAGCGATGAAGGTCGTCATCACGAACGACAGATATTTTTCGATATCGGTCATCCAGGCCACGCCTTCGGGGGCCACGCTCGCCATGAAGTGGAACACCGTGGGAAACACCAGGAAGTAGGCAAAAGCCATGCCGCAAAAGAAGAGCAGCACGCTGCTGACCAGCAGCGGCATGGCCAGGCGCTTTTCATGGGTGTACAGCCCAGGCGCCACGAAGGCCCAGATCTGGTACAGCACATAAGGCAGGGCGATCAGGAAGGCCACCATCAAGGCCACCTTCATCGGCACCAGAAATACCCCGACCACATCGGTCGCAATCATCTGCCCGCCCTGAGGCAAAGAGGCGATCAGCGGTTGGGCCAGCAGGGCATAGAGATCCTTGGCCCAGGGGAACAGGCACAGGAAAACGATCAACACCGCCCCCAGCGCACGCATCAGGCGATTGCGCAATTCCACCAGATGGGAAATGAAGGTATCTTCCGGGGCTGAGCTCATGCGACGGGGTGGGTCTGGTCGAACTTCGGGGGGAGCGAAGTCAGGGGCGAGGTTTCCACCGGCACGGGCTGCGGCCCGGGCTCGTGAGAGGCCGGCGCCAGGGTGGGCGGCTCGGTGGGCGGCTCGGTGCCCAGCTTCGATTCAGCCGGGGCAGGGCGGGCAGCTTCGCCGATAGCGCTGAAAGTGCTGCGGGCAGTTTCCATTTCCTCGCGAACCGAACTTTCCAGGGTCCGGGCGGATTCGAGCATCTGGGACTGCAGCTTTTTCAGCTCATCGAGCTGCATTTCCCGGTTGATGTCGGTTTTCACATCATGGACATAGCGCTGCAGGCGCCCGAGCAGATGGCCTGCCGTGCGGGCCACCTTGGGCAGGCGTTCAGGACCGATCACCACCAGGGCGACGACACCGATCACCATCAGTTCAGAAAAGCCGATATCAAACATGAGCGCTCAGCGACATGGACTGGGCATGAGGGCAGCGGGCCTTCAGCATCGCCACCCTTGAATCCAGTCAGCTCCGGGTCTTTTCCTTCGCTTCCACGTCGATGGTCTGGCCGCTGACCTGCGGCGGCGGCGAGGTCGGCTCGCCTGGCTTGGCCGGCTCGCCGGCTTCCTTCATGCCGTCCTTGAAACCCTTCACGGCGCCGCCCAGATCCTGGCCGATGTTGCGCAGCTTCCGGGTCCCGAACACGAGCATGACGATCACGAGCACGATGAGCCAGTGCCAGATGCTGAATGAACCCATGGTGTTGTCTCCTCAAATTTTCTTCAGCATGGGGCCGACCGGATCAGGGCCGCCCACGATGTGCATGTGCAGATGGGCAACCTCCTGGCCGCCCACCCGGCCGGTGTTGATGATGCAGCGAAAGCCGTCGGGGCTGCCATTGTCCCGGGCCAGCTGCTGCGACACCGCCAGCATCCGCCCCAGTACGGCTTCGTCTTCCGGCGTGGCCTGGGCCAGGGAATCGATATGCTTCTTCGGGATCACCAGAAGATGGGTGGGACGCTGCGGGTGGATGTCGTGAAAGGCCAGGACCCGATCGTCCTCATAGGCCTTCCTGGCGGGAATCTCGCCCCGCACGATTTTGCAGAAGATACAGTTTTCCATAAGAGCCTACCTGATGATGTCCCGGGCTTTCTTTTCATCGATGCCGGAAATGCCCTCCCGGCGGCGCATTTCCTGGGCCACGTCCTCGATCGAGAGGCCGTAGAAGGCCAGCAGCACCAGCACATGATAGATCACGTCGGTGGATTCCCAGACGATGTTGAGGCGCTTGCCTTCCTTGCCGGCCATGATCAGCTCGGCGCATTCCTCGCCGATCTTCTTCAGGATCGAATCCGGGCCCTTGGCAAACAGCTGGGCGGTGTAGGAAGTCTCCGGGTCGGCATGGCGGCGGGAGGCCAGCGTTTCGGAGAGGCGGTGAAAGATGTCGTGAGAGGTGTTCATTTTGCGTAAATTTCCTTGGGATCTTTCAAAACCGGATCAACGGGAATCCAGCGTTCGCCTTGCAATTCAAAGAAAAAGCAGCTTTCCCGCCCGGTGTGGCAGGCGATGCCGCCTTCTTGTTCGATATTCAGCAGCAACGCATCCCCGTCGCAGTCGGCGCGGATGGAGCGGATTTTCTGGTAATGGCCCGACTCCTCGCCCTTCTTCCACAGACGCCCCCGCGAACGAGACCAGTATACTGCGTTGCCGGTGCGCACCGTTTCCTGCAGGGCATCCCGGTTCATCCAGGCAAACATCAGCACCCGGCCGCTGGCCTCGTCCTGGGCAATGGCGGGAATCATTCCGTCCTTGTCCCACTTCAGGGCGTCGAGCCAGGGCTGGCTGGCCTCCATGTCGTCGCTCATGATCGTTACAGCCGCACTTCGATGCCCCGGGCCGCCATGTGTTCCTTGGCCTGGCGCACGGTGTATTCGCCGAAGTGGAAGATGGAGGCGGCCAGCACCGCATCGGCGCGGCCCAGGCTGACGCCATCGGCCAGATGATCCAGATTGCCGACCCCGCCGGAAGCGATCACGGGAATTGCCACCGCGTCCGCCACGGCCCGGGTCAGGGCCAGGTCGAACCCGTTCCTGGTGCCATCCCGGTCCATGCTGGTCAGCAGGATTTCGCCGGCCCCCAGGGCTGCCACTTTTTTAGCCCACAGGATGGCATCCAGCCCCGTGTCGTTACGGCCGCCATGGGTGAACACATGCCAGCTGCCGGGCGCCACCTGCTTGGCGTCGATGGCGACCACGATGCACTGGGAACCCACTTTGGCGGAGGCTTCCGCCACCAGATCCGGATCCTGCACCGCGGCAGTATTGATGGAAACCTTGTCGGCCCCGGCATTGAGCAGGCGGCGCACGTCGGCCACCTGGCGCACCCCGCCGCCCACGGTGAGGGGAATGAAGACCTGGCGGGCGCAGGCTTCGATGATGTGCAGGATGATGTCGCGCTCGTCGCTGGAGGCGGTGATGTCGAGAAAGGTGATCTCGTCGGCCCCTTGCTCGTCGTAGCGGCTGGCGATTTCCACCGGGTCGCCGGCATCGCGCAGGGCAACGAAATTGGTGCCCTTCACCACCCGGCCAGCCGTGACGTCGAGACAGGGGATGATGCGTTTGGCCAGCATCAGTTGCCAGCCGCCTGGGTCGGCGCCTGGCTTGCCGCATCGGCCGCGGCCTGGGCCAGCTTGAAATCCAGGGAGCCGTCGTAGATGGCCCGGCCGGCGATGGCGCCGACCACCCCCTCGGATTCCACGGCGCAGAGGGCCTTCACATCCTCGATGCTGGACAGGCCGCCGGAGGCGATGACGGGAATGGACAGGACCTGGGCGAGGCGCAAGGTGGACTCCACGTTCACCCCGGAGAGCATGCCGTCCCGGCCGATGTCGGTATAGATGATGGCCTCGACCCCGTAATCCTCGTACTTGCGCGCCAGGTCGATCACTTCGTGGCCGGTGAGCTTGGACCAGCCATCGGTGGCGACCTTGCCCTCCCTGGCATCGAGGCCGACGATGATGTGGCCGGGAAAGGCGATGCAGGCATCGCGCAGGAACCCCGGATTCTTCACGGCAGCGGTGCCGATGATGACATAGGTCAGGCCGTCGTCCAGGCAGCGCTCGATGGTATCCAGGTCACGGATGCCGCCGCCCAGTTGCACGGGAATGCGGTCACCCACTTCGTCGAGGATGGCCTGGATGGCAGACTCGTTCTTGGGCTTGCCGGCGAAGGCACCATCCAGGTCCACCAGATGCAGGCGGCGGGCGCCCTGATCCAGCCAGTGGCGGGCCATGTCAGCCGGGTTTTCGGAGAAGACGGTGGCCTGTTCCATCAGGCCCTGCTTCAGACGGACACACTGGCCGTTCTTCAGGTCAATGGCGGGAATGATGAGCATGGGAGTTTTCTTGTGAAAGCCGGGTGAGCCGGATCAGCTCAGCCAGCGGGTTGCCAGGAAACAAAGTTTTTCAGGAGTTGCAACCCGTCCCGGGCGCTTTTTTCCGGATGAAACTGAACAGCGAAGATATTAGCCCGCCCCACCGCACAGGTAAAGGGCAGGCCATATTCGCAGCAGCCTGTCACCAGGGCCTCGTCTTCGGGCTGGACGCAGTAGCTGTGCACGAAATAGAAACGGGCGCCGTCCTCGATCCCGGCCCAGAGGGGATGAGGTTTCTGCCAGACCCGGTTCCAGCCCATGTGCGGCACCTTGAGGCGGGCGCCGTCGGGAGCCACCATGGTTTCGGGGAAACGCCGCACCTGGCCGGGGAACACGCCCAGACCAGACACATCGCCCTCTTCGCTATGTTCGAACAACATCTGCAAACCAATGCAAATGCCCAGAAAAGGCTTGTCCTTCGCCGCCTGGAGCACGGCAGGCTTGAGCCCCCGGGCCTCCAGCTCCGCCATGCAGTCGGGCATGGCGCCCTGACCGGGAAACACCACCCGCTCGGCCACCGCCACCTGGGCCGGGTCGGAGGTGACGAGCACCGGCTCGCCCCCGGCCACATGTTCCAGGGCCTGGGAGACGGAGCGCAGATTGCCCATGCCGTAGTCGATGACAGCGATCGCCATCAGAGCACTCCCTTGGTGGAAGGCACGCTGCCGGCCTGGCGCGCATCGGGGGTCACCGCCATGCGCAGGGCCCGGCCGAAGGCCTTGAAAATGGTTTCGGCCTGATGATGGGCATTCCTGCCCTTCAGGTTGTCGATGTGCAGGGTCATGCCGGCATGATTGACCAGGCCCTGGAAAAATTCGGCGAACAACTGGGTATCGAGGCCGCCCAGGCTGGCGCGAGTGAATTCCACTGCCATGAAGAGGCCGGGACGGCCGGACAGGTCGATCACCACCCGGGACAAGGCCTCGTCCAGGGGCACATAGGCGTGGCCGTAACGGCTCAACCCCTGCTTGTCGCCCCAGGCCTGGGCCAGGGCCTGGCCCAGGGTGATGCCGACATCTTCGACCGTGTGGTGGGCATCGACATGCAGATCGCCCTTGGCTTCGATATCCAGGTCGATCAGGCCGTGCCGGGCGATCTGGTCGAGCATGTGATCAAGAAAGTGCACGCCGGTGGCGAACCGGCCCTGACCGCTGCCATCCAGATTGAGCCGGACCGTGATCCGGGTTTCCAGGGTGTTACGGGAAATTTCGACTTGCCGCATGAGGCTTGGCCCAAGGGATTTGAACAGGCGGCCATGATACCATTTCACCCTTTCTGCAAAGCCCCCGAGCGCCACGCCATGTGCCAGTACTGGAGCGCCGTTGTCCGCGGCCTGACCCCCTACACCCCGGGCGAGCAACCCAAGCTCGCCAACCTCATCAAGCTCAACACCAACGAGAACCCCTACCCGCCTTCCCCCCGGGTGGTCGCGGCGATCCAGGCCGAACTGGGGGACGACGGCGCCCGCCTGCGCCTCTACCCGGACCCCGACGGCGAGCGTCTCAAGGCCGCCGTGGCCCGGCAGTTTGCTTCCCTTGACATCGGCCCGGAACAGGTTTTCGTCGGCAACGGTTCCGATGAGGTGCTGGCCCATGTCTTCCAGGCCCTGTTGAAGCACGAGGCCCCGATCCTCTTTCCCGACATCACCTACAGCTTCTACCCGGTGTATTGCGGCCTGTATGGCATTCCGTACGAAACCATTGCCCTGGATGAGCATTTCGCCATCCGGCCCGGGGACTATACCCAGCCCAACGGCGGCATCGTCTTCCCCAACCCCAACGCCCCCACCGGCCGGCCCCTGGCGTTGTCCGGGATCGAAACCATGGTGCTTGCCAACCCGGATTCGGTGGTGGTGATCGACGAAGCCTATGTGGATTTCGGCGCCGACACCGCCATCGCCCTGGTCAGCCAGCACCCCAACCTGCTGGTCACCCAGACCCTGTCCAAGTCCCGCTCCCTGGCCGGGCTGCGGGTGGGCTTCGCGGTCGGCCACCCGGACCTGATCGAAGCGCTGGAGCGGGTCAAGAACAGCTTCAATTCCTACCCCCTGGACCGCCTGGCCCTGGCAGGGGCCATGGCCGCCCTGGACGACGCGGCCTGGTTCGAGCAGACCCGCCAGGCCGTCATCCAGAGCCGCGAGCATCTGAGCCAGCGCCTGGGCAAACTCGGCTTCACGGTCATTCCCTCCGCCGCCAACTTCGTCTTTGCCCGCCACCCGGACCGGGATGCCGCCGAGCTGGCCCGGCAACTCCGCGAGCGCAGCATCATCGTGCGCCACTTCAAACTGCCCCGCATCGACCAGTTCCTGCGCATCAGCATCGGCACCGACGGCGAATGCGCCGCCCTGCTTGCTGCGCTCACCGAAATTCTTGCCTGATACCCACCCCCGGAGACCCCACCATGACGACTCAAACCTCCATCCCGTCCGTTGATGCCGCGATCCGCTCGCGCCGCTCCATCCGCAACTTCCTGCCCACCCCGGTGCCGCGCGAACTGCTGGCAGAAATACTGGAACTGGCCGCCCGCGCCCCTTCCGGCACCAATGTCCAGCCCTGGAAGGTCTATGCCCTCACCGGCGCCCCCAAGGCGGCCCTATCCGCCGCCATCCTGGAAAAATACGAGCGCGGCGAAATGGAAGGGCGCGAATTCGACTACTACCCCAAGGAATGGAAGGACCCCTGGCATTCCCGCCGCAAGAAGATCGGCCTGGGCCTCTATGGCCTGCTTGGCATCGCCAAGGACGACAAGGCGCGCATGAAGCATCAGACCGGACGCAACTATGTCTTTTTTGACGCCCCCGTCGGCCTCATCTTCACCATGGACCGCTGCCTGGGTGAAGGCATGTTCCTCGACTACGGCATGTTCATGGGCAACCTGATGATCGCCGCCCGGGCCCGGGGCCTCGACACCTGCGCCCAGCTCTCCTTTGCCGACTACCCCAGAACCGTGGCCGCCAGCCTCGGCCTGCCCGACAACGAACGGGTGGTGTGCGGCATGGCCCTGGGTTATGCCAACCCCGAAGCGCCGGAAAACCAGCTCGTCACCGAACGCGAGCCGGTGGAAAACTTCACCGACTTCCGCGGTTTCGACTGAGCCGCGGCTTCGGCTGACCTTTCGACTGCGCTTTCGACGGCCCCTTTCGACGGCCCCATTGCGGGCGGACTCCGCCGGCGCCCTGCCGCTCAGACCCGCCGGGCTGCTCGGGCAGGGAGAAGCCGCGCCGGAAATCAGCGCTCCAGGCGCAGGCGGGCGGACTGGGCGTGCGCGGGCAGGCCCTCGCCGTCGGCCAGCGTAGCGGCGACCCGACCCAGGCTCTGGGCTCCGGCCCGCGACACCCGGATCAGGCTGGTGCGCTTCTGGAAGTCATAGACCCCGAGCGGCGAGGAGAAGCGGGCACTGCCGGAAGTGGGCAGCACGTGGTTGGGGCCGGCGCAGTAGTCACCCAGGGATTCGGAAGTCCAGGGGCCGATGAAGATGGCGCCGGCGTGGTGGATCTTTTCCACCCAGGCATCGGGCTCGGCCAGGGAGAGTTCGAGGTGCTCGGGCGCCACCCGGTTGGCAAGGGCGACGGCTTCTTCCAGATCCTTCACCCGAATCAGGGCGCCGCGATTTTGCAAGGAGGTGCGGATCACCTCCTGGCGCGCCATGCTGGGCAGCAGCTTCTCGATGCTGGCCTGGACCTTGTCGATATAGGCGGCATCCGGGCAGACGAGCAGGCTTTGCGCCAGTTCGTCGTGCTCGGCCTGGGAAAACAGGTCCATGGCGACCCAGTCCGGGTCGGTCGTGCCGTCGGCGAGCACGAGGATTTCCGAAGGCCCGGCCACCATGTCGATGCCGACGATGCCAAATACCCGGCGCTTGGCGCAGGCCACATAGGCATTGCCGGGGCCGACCACCTTGTCGACCTGGGGAATGGTTTCGGTGCCGTAGGCCAGGGCGCCTACCGCCTGGGCGCCGCCAATGGTCAGCACCCGATCCACCCCGGCGAGGCAGGCGGCGGCGAGCACCAGGGCGTTCTTTTCGCCGCCGGGGGTGGGCACCACCATGATCAGTTCCTTGACCCCGGCCACCTTGGCGGGAATCGCATTCATCAGCACCGAAGAGGGGTAAGCGGCCTTGCCGCCGGGCACATAGAGGCCGACCCGGTCGAGCGGCGTCACCATCTGGCCGAGCCGGGTGCCGTCCGCCTCGGTGTAGCTCCAGCCTTCCTGCACCTGTTTTTCGTGGAAGCGGCGGATGCGCTCGGCCGCGGTTTCCAGGGCGGCGCGGCGCTCGTGGGCAAGCCCATCCAGGGCCGCCTGCAATTGGGCTCGGGGCAGTTCCAGGGCGGCCATGGAGGCGGCTGCGAGCCGGTCGAAACGGTTGGTATATTCGACCACGGCGGCATCGCCCCGGGCTTTCACCTCGGCCAGGATGGCGACCACGGTCCGTTCGATGGCCTCGTCCTGGGCGCCCTCGAAGGCGAGCAGCGCCTGCAGTCGTTGCGGAAAATCGGGAGTGCGGCTGTCGAGCCGCTGGATGGCCAGCATATTCACGTCTCCACGGCGCCCGCGAAGGCGTCGATGATGGGTTGCAGGGTTTCCCGCTTCAATTTCAGGGCCGCCTGGTTCACCACCAGCCGGCTGGAAATGTCCAGGATGTGCTCTACCGCCACCAGCCGGTTGGCCTTCAGGGTGGCTCCGGAGGAGACCAGATCGACGATGGCATCGGACAGGCCCACCAGGGGGGCGAGTTCCATGGAGCCATAGAGCTTGATCAGGTCGACATGGACGCCCTTGGCGGCGAAGTGCTCCCGGGCCGTGCTGATGTACTTGGTGGCCACCTTGAGGCGGGCGCCCTGCTGCACGGCGCTGGCGTAGTCAAAGCCCTCGGGCACGGCCACCATCATCCGGCATTTGGCGATGGCAAGGTCGAGGGGCTGATACAGGCCGGCGCCGCCATGCTCGATCAGCACGTCCTTGCCCGCCACGCCCAGATCAGCGGCACCGTACTGGACATAGGTAGGCACGTCGGAAGCGCGCACGATGATGAGCCGCACATGCGCCTGGTTGGTCGCGATGATGAGTTTTCTGGAGCTTTCCGGGTTCTCGCTCGGCACGATGCCGGCGGCGGCCAGGAGGGGCAAGGTCTCGTCGAAGATGCGGCCCTTGGAGAGGGCGAGGGTGATACCGTTCACGGGCACGTCCGGGCGGGATAAAGGCGTGATTCTAGCGTAAAGCCCGGGGCCGGCTGAACCACTTCTCGCCCTGCGCACACCGGAACTGCACAGCAACCCCACCCGACACGTTAAATTAGGGATAATCCCCCCTGAGGAGAGGATTCCGTGCCTGAAGACAGTACGACCGACCGCACTACGCCAAGCCACCCCTATATTGCCGCCGAGCAGCTGCAGGTCGGCCTCCACATCTTCGTCGACCTGCCCTGGTTTGGCCACCCGTTCGCCCTCAACAGTTTCAAGATCAGCAGCGAAGCCCAGATCCGCGAGCTGCGCGCCCTGGGAAAAGCCCGATTCCGCTTCGACCCGGACCGCAGCGATACCCTGTCCGAGCCTCCCCCGCTGGCGCCGCCCGCCCCCGCTGCCACCCCCACCCCGGACCTCACCCCGGACCCGGCGCAAACCCAGGCCCCTGATGTTCTCCGCCTGGCGCAATACCGGCAGCGCATCGAACAGGTGGACAAGGCCTTTCTCAAGGCGGGCGGCATCTTGCGTCAGATCAACCGCAATCTGCTGCAAAACCCCGGGGAAACCCTGCTGGAAATAGGCAAGCTGGTGGATCAGATGGTGCTCGCCTTCCTGGAGCACCCCGAAGTCACCCTGCATGTAATGGGCGACAAGTGTGGTGGCGACGAGGTCTATTTCCACGGCCTCAATGTCTCTGTGCTCGCCATGATGCTCACCAAGCGCCTCGACTTCAGCCCCGATAAGGCCCGCCTCCTCGGCCTGGGCGCCCTGCTGCACGACATCGGTCTGATGGAGGTGCCCGACCGGGTCCTCAAGAAGAAACCCTCCGAATGCACCCGGCCGGAGCGGGAGCTGCGCGCCCTTCATTGCGAGTACGGCGTCAAGCTGGCCAGGCAACTGGGGCTTGATCCCGAAGTGCAGGCCATCATCTACCAGCATCACGAATTGGCCGACGGCTCGGGCTATCCTCTGGGCCTGAAACTCGACAAGATCAGCCCGCCAGCCCGGGTCGTGAGCCTGGTCAACTTCTATGACAAGCTCTGCAACCCGATCGACCTGGCCGAGGCCCTGTCCCCGCACGAGGCCCTGTCCTTCATGTTCGCCCAGCGGCGCAACAAGTTCGATGCGGTGATCCTGCAACAGATGATCCGCTGCCTGGGCGTCTACCCTCCGGGTACCCTCGTCAGCCTCTCCGACGGAACCATCGCCATGGTGATGTCGGTCAATCCGGCCAAGCCCCTGCGCCCCTGCGTCATGCTCCACGCTGCATCCGTCCCCAAGGAAGCCGCGCCCATCCTGGACCTGGAACAGGAAACCGACATCAACATCAGCAAGGCCATCCGCCCCAGCATGCTGCCGCCGCGCACCTACGCTTACCTGAGCCCACGCCAGCACGTGACCTACTTCTTCGACAGCAACGCCACGACAAAGAGGGAATGATGCCCCTCAGCCCTTCCCCCGAAGCCTTGCTGCTCGAGCACTGCAACGAAATCCTGCTGCTGGTCGACGGGGCCAGTCTGGCCATCCGCATGGCCAACCAGGGCGCTTTGCGACACCTGGGCTACCGCCTGGAGGCGCTGGAGGGCCGCCCCATCACCGACATCGAATGTTCCCTTGCCGATATCTTCTTCTGGGAAGACGTGCGCCAGGGCATCGCCCCCGAAATGCAGGGAGCGGATGCCACTTACCTGATGGCCAACGGCGAACTCCTGAGCGTCACCCGGAACATTTCCCGGGCCGATCACCATTCCGGCCTGCTGGTGATCTGCGCCACCCCGGTGGGCCAGTTGCGCCGCACCGAGGCGGAACTGGCCGATATGGGCGCCCGCCTGCGCGCCACCCTGGAGGCGACGGCAGATGGCATCCTGCTGATGGATCGCAGCGGTGCCATCGTCAACATGAACCGCCGGCTCTCCTGCCTCTGGCAGATTCCCGAAGCCCTGCTGCTCGCCCACGACGACCAGGCGATCCAGTCCTATCTGGCCAGCCGCATGGCCGACCCGGAAGCCTATCTGCGCCGCATGGCCGAAATCCGCCCGGACGAGGAAGACGAAACCCTGGACGTCCTGCAACTGGCGGACGGCCAGTACTTCGAACGCAAATCCCGCCCGGCCCGGCAGAACCAGCTCATCATCGGCCGGGTCTTTTCCTTCACCGACATCACCGCGCGCAAAACTTCCGAGACCCGGCTCAAGCTGGCCGCCAGCGTGTTCACCCACGCCCAGGAAGGCATCATGATCACCGACCCGCACGGCACCATCGTCGACGTCAATGAGACCTTCACGCGCATCACCGGTTACAGCCGGGCCGAGGCGCTGCAGCACAATGCCCGCATCCTCAGTTCGGGACGCCAGGGGCCAGAGTTCTATGCCGCCCTCTGGCGCGACCTGTCCCTCAAGGGCCATTGGCAGGGTGAAATCTGGAACCGGCGCAAAGACGGCACCCTGTACGCGGAAATGCTCAATATCGCGGCAGTGCGCAATGAAGCGGGCCAGATTTGTCACTATGTCGCCCTGTTCTCCGACATCACCACCATCAAGGAACACCAGAGCCAGCTCGAACGCATCGCCCACTACGACGCCCTGACCGGGATGCCCAACCGGGTGCTGCTGGCGGACCGTCTGCAGCAGGCCATTGCCCGTACCCGACGCGACAGCAAGCTGATGGCGCTGGTGTACCTGGACCTGGACGGTTTCAAGGAGGTCAACGACACCCACGGCCACGAAACCGGGGATGAGTTGCTGATTGCCATTTCCCAGCGGCTCAAGGACACCCTGCGCGCCGGCGACACCCTGGCCCGGCTCGGGGGCGACGAATTCGTGGTGGTGCTGACCGATCTGGACGGCATGGAGGAGTGCAAACTTGTCCTGGAACGCCTGCTGCGAGCGGCGGCGGCCTCGATCCCGATCAAGGGGGTTGCCCTGCAACTGTCGGCCAGTCTGGGGGTCACCCTGTTTCCTCACGACGGCAGCGATGCCGACACCCTGCTGCGCCATGCGGATCAGGCCATGTACCAGGCCAAGCAAGGCGGCAAGAATCGTTACCATCTGTTTGATCCAGAGCGAGACCGTCAGGCCAAAACCCACTGGGAAAGCATCAGCCGCCTCACCCAGGCGCTGGAGCAGCGGGAATTCGAACTGTTCTATCAGCCCAAGGTGCACATGCGCAGCGGCCAGGTGATGGGCGCCGAAGCCTTGTTGCGCTGGCGCCACCCCGAGCGCGGACTGGTGGCCCCGGGAGAATTCCTGCCCATGATCGAGGGCACCGATCTGATCGCCCAGATTGGCGACTGGGTCATGGACACGGCCCTGGCCCAGATGAGCCAGTGGCAACAGGCGGGCCTGAAAATGCCCGTCAGCGTCAACATTGCGGCCCACCATCTGCAAAAGGAAGACTTCCTGCCGCGCCTGCTCGAGAAGCTGGCCCGGCACCCGGACATTCCGCCCACCTGGCTCGAGCTGGAAGTCCTGGAAACCGCCGCCCTGGAAGGCATTGCCCATATTTCCCGGGTCATCGAAGGCTGCCGGGCCCTGGGGGTGGATTTTTCCCTGGATGATTTTGGCACCGGCTACTCCTCCCTCACCTATCTGAAACGCCTGCCCGCCGGGGTCCTCAAGATCGACCAGAGCTTCGTGCGCGACATGCTCTGGGATACGGAGGACCTGGCCATCGTCGAGGGGGTGATCGGCCTGGCCGCCGCCTTCCGCCGCAGCGCCATTGCCGAGGGCGTGGAAAGCGCTGCCCACGGCGCGCTGCTGCTACGCCTGGGCTGCGAACTGGGCCAGGGCTACGGCATCGCCCGCCCCATGCCGGCGGATCAGGTGCTCGACTGGGTCAGGACATGGCAGCCGGAACAGAGCTGGCAAGCGCCGCACAACGCCCCCTTGAGCCGCGATGACATGGCTACCGCCTATGCCGAAGTGGACTTGCGCCACTGGTGCCGCGCGCTGGAACACCACCTGCTTGGCGCCATCCCCGCCCCGCCGCCGCTCGCTTCGCCAGAATGCCATTTCGGCCAGTGGTATGCCGGAGCAGGACGAGCCCGCTATCAGGAACAAGCCCTGTTCGCCCCCCTGGGTGAACTTCATGAACAGTTGCACCAACTGGCCAACAGGCTGGTGGCCGAGAAGGCCGCCGGACGGGAAACCGACCTCGAGCCTGCCCTGGCCCAATTGCTGGAACTACAGGACCAGTTGATCGCCGGCTTGCAACAACTTCCCCTGGCCCTTCACCCCACCCCGCGCCCGGGCACCGCCTGACCCCTCGGACTGGCAGCGCCTGGACTGCGCATTTTCCCCGGGAGTTTTCATGAGCACCTTCACCAAAGTCATACTCTATACCGGCGCCGACGGCCGGGCCCATTTCCGCGAAGAGCAGGTGGCGCTGCTGGAGGGCACGCCCCAGGCCCGCCTCTCGACCCTCTACCCGGCGAGCGGCTACCAGCTGCGCATCAGTCCCGTGGGTTTCAGGAGTGATTTCCACTGCACCACTTCGCCCCAGTGGACCATCATCCTCGCCGGCCAGATGGAAATCGGCCTCAGGGACGGCAGCTCCCGCCTCTTCAAGGCAGGCGATCACTTTTATTCGAACGACCTGGTGCCCGAAGGGGAGCGCTTCGACCCCGCAGTCCATGGCCACTGGAGCCGCCAGGTGGGGGACGAACCCTTGCAGACCCTGTTCCTCAAGGTGTGATAAAGCCGGGTGTGAAAATAGCCTATGAAAAAACCGGCCCCGGGCCGGCTACCGATCGGCTGTCCACAGCGGGACCAAAGCGGAGCCACAGCGGAGCCCAAGCGGGACCCCAGCGGGAGACCACGACGCCTCAGTGGATGCGCCTCACCTGAGCCCCCAGGCGGGCCAGTTTTTCCTCGATTCGCTCGTAGCCGCGATCCAGGTGATAAATGCGGTCGATGATGGTTTCCCCCTGGGCGGCCAGCGCCGCGATCACCAGAGAGGCGGAGGCGCGCAGGTCGGTGGCCATGACGGTCGCACCCTGCAGTCGGGCGACGCCGCGCACCACGGCATTGCTGCCTTCGATCTGGATATCCGCTCCGAGGCGCTGCAGTTCGCTGGCGTGCATGAAGCGGTTTTCGAAGATGGTTTCACGAATGCTGGCAACCCCGTCGGCGACGCAGTTGATGGCCATGAACTGGGCCTGCATGTCGGTGGGGAAGGCGGGATAGGGAGCCGTGCGCAGGCTGACGGCCTTGAGCCGGGCCGGAGCCTTGAGCTCGATGGCATCACGCTCCATGACGACTTCGCAGCCGGCATCCATGAGTTTGTCCACCACCGCATCCAGATAAGCGGCTGAGGTTTTGAGCAGGCGGACCTGGCCGCCGGTGGCGGCGGCGGCGCAAAGATAGGTGCCGGTCTCGATCCGGTCCGGCATGATCGAATGCTCGGCCCCCCGCAGCTGTTCCACCCCCTGGATGCGGATGATGTCGGTGCCGGCGCCGGAGATCCGGGCGCCCATGCTGATCAGGCAATTGGCCAGATCCACCACTTCCGGTTCCCGGGCGGCGTTTTCGATGATGGTTTCACCCTCGGCCAGACAGGCCGCCATCATCAGGTTTTCGGTACCGGTCACGGTGACCATGTCGGTGCAGATGCGGGCGCCCTTGAGGCGGCTCGCCGTGGCGTGGATGTAGCCCTGCTCGACGCTGATTTCGGCCCCCATGGCCTGTAGCCCCTTGATGTGTTGATCCACCGGGCGGGCACCGATGGCGCAGCCGCCGGGCAGGGAAACCCGGGCTTCGCCGCAGCGGGCCAGCAGGGGGCCCAGTACCAGGATCGAGGCGCGCATGGTCCGCACCAGATCATAAGGTGCCAGGGGATTGTTCAGATCACCGCCATCCAGCACCAGGCCATCGGCCCCGTCCAGGGTCACGCCCACGCCCATCTGGGCCAGCAGGCGCAGCAGGGTGGAGATGTCGTTGAGATGGGGCAGATTGCGCAGCTTCAAAGGCTCGGCGCTGAGCAGGGCGGCACACAGAATCGGCAGGGCCGCATTCTTGGCCCCGGAAATGGTGACTTCGCCAAAAAGGGCGATGCCGCCCCGGATTGCAAGCTTATCCACGGGCACTCCATTCTTCCGGAGTGTAGGTTTTCAGGGACAGCGCGTGCAGCTCGCCGCTATCGAGCTGGGGCTTGATGGTCTGATTGACGCGCTGATGGCGCAGGATGCGGCTCTTGCCGGAAAATTCCGCACTGACCACCACGGCCTCGAAGTGCCGGCCATCGCCGGCGACCTGCAGATGGGTGCAGTTCAGGCCCTGCCGGATGAGGGTTGCGATTTGTTCAGGATCCATGATGTTCAAGTGCGCAGTTTCCAGCCCCTTTTTAGGAGCGACAAGGTCAGCAGGGCAAGTCCGGTGAAACAGACAAGGATGACGATCAGGCTTTGCCCGGGATCCACATCGGAGACCCCGAAAAAGCCATAGCGAAAACCGTCAATCATGTAAAAGACGGGATTGTAATGGGAGGCCACCTGCCAGAACCGGGGCAGGGTGTGAATCGAGTAAAAGACGCCGGATAGCATGGTCAGGGGCATCACCAGAAAGTTCTGGAAAGCGGCCAGTTGATCAAACTTGTCGGCCCAGATCCCGGCAATCACTCCCAGGCTGCCCATGATTCCCCCGCCCAGCAGGGCAAACAGCAGGACCCAGCCGGGAGCCGCCAGCCCGGAGGAGACAAAGGGCAAGGTCACCAGCCAGACGCCCAGCCCCACCACCAGCCCACGGATGGCGGCCGCCATGACAAAGGCCCAGAAGAAGGCTCCGTGGGAAATGGGAGGCAGGAGCACGAATACGATGGAGCCGGTGACTTTGGACTGGATCAGGCTCGACGAGGAATTGGCAAAGGCATTTTGCAGCACCGACATCATCACCAGGCCCGGCACCAGGAAGGCGGCATAGGGCACGCCATGCACTTGCCGGTCCGCCTCCAGCACATGGCTGAAGATGAGCAGATACAACAAGGCGGTCAGCACGGGGGCCGCCACCGTCTGAAAGGCCACCCGCCAAAAGCGCAGCAATTCCTTGTAGAGCAGGGCCCGAAAGCCGTTCAACTCAAACATCACCCGCCCTCCTTGCCAGTCCCGACGATGCTCATGAAGACATCCTCCAGGTCAGGAGACTGGAGTTGCAAGTCCTCGATCTGGACCCCGGCCAGCCGCAAGGCAGCCAGGATGCCTTCGAGTTGCTGCAGTTGCTCCAGATGCAGTTGCAGTTCGCCCTCCCGGGCGGCACGGCTCAAGGGCAGCAGGTCCTGCGGCAGGACCTGCCCTTCGGCCAGCCGCAGCACCAGGGTATGGCCGGTGAAACGGGCAAGGAGGTTGGCCGTGCTGTCCAGCGCCAGGATGCGGCCCTGTTTCATCAGGGCAATGCGCCCGCAGAGAGCTTCCGCCTCTTCCAGGTAATGGGTGGTGAGGATGATGGTGTGGCCGTCCTGATTCAGGCGGCGAATGAAACGCCACAGCCCCTGGCGCAGTTCCACATCGACACCGGCGGTGGGTTCATCCAGCACGATCACCGGGGGCCGGTGCACCAGGGCCTGCGCCACCAGCACCCGGCGCTTCATGCCGCCGGACAGGTAGCGCATATTGGTGCCGGCCTTGTCGGTGAGGTCGAGGTTGTGCAGGATTTCGTCGATCCAGGCGTCGTTGCGGCGCAGGCCGAAATAGGCCGACTGGATGCGCAGGGTTTCCCGCACGGTAAAGAAGGGATCAAAAACCAGTTCCTGGGGAACAATCCCGAGCAGCCGCCGGGCTGCCAGGTAATCCTGGACCACATCCCGCCCCAGCACGGTGATACGGCCATGGTCAGGCCGCGCCAGGCCGGCAAGACAGGAAATGAGGGTGGTCTTGCCGGCGCCATTGGGGCCCAGCAGGCCGAAGAACTCGCCTTCGGCAATATCCAGACTGACCCCGTCCAGGGCGGTGAAGGCGCCAAAACACTTGACCACGCCGGCAAAGGAAACCGCAAGCTCCATCGCAAACGCCGGGCTCAGGCCCGGGCAAAGACTTCGTCGAGGTCGTACAGGCTGGCCAGGGCGGCCAATCCGGCGGGGACGGCATGTAAACTCATGCTCCCCCCTGCTGCCCGGCTGCGACGCAACCATTCCAGCAGCACGGCCAGCCCGGCAGAATCAGCCTGCTCAACCCGGGAAAGATCCACGACCCAGGGCGAGGGCTGCGCAAAAAAAGGAAGGCCCGCTTCCAGCAGGGCACTGGCGGTATCCATGGTCATGGGCACCTGAACCTGCAAACGATGGTCTTCGCGCTCAATCATGACGGATCAATAAAGTGAGACGGCACGACATCAGGCTGCCTTGCCGGCAACAAGCGACTTGTTCTTGGCTTCCAGAGAGTGGATCAGTCCGTCGATGCCGCCATTACGGATCTCCTGGGCAAAGGATTCCCGGTAATTGGTCACCAGACTGACCCCCGACACCACGACGTCATACACCCTCCAGCCCTTGTCGCTCTTTTCCAGGCTGTAATCCAGCTGGATGGGACGGGCGCCAGGCTGAATCACTTCAGTGCGCACCAGCACATCGGTGTCGCCCGGATTCATCTTGAACGGACGGTAACGCACGACCTGATCACGATAGGCCGACAGGGCATTGGAATAGGTGCGCACCAGCAGTTCCTGGAACTGCCGGGTGAGCAGATCCTTCTGCTGCGGCGTGGCCTTGTTCCAATCACGCCCCACGGCCAGCGACGTCATGCGCCTGAAATTGAAATAAGGCAGCACCTTGGTCTCTACCAGATCAATGGTCTTCTGGGTGTTGCCATTCTGGATATCCTTGTCCTGGCGCACCGCCGCCAGCACATCTTCGGTGACGCTCTTGACCAGGACGTCCGGCGCCATCTCCTGGGCGGCCGCTCCCGCACTCAGGAGCACTGCAAAAACGAGAGAAAGGAGTTGCTTCATGACTTGATCCTGGGCCCTGTTTTGGTTGTCTTTAGTTGTCTTTAGTTGTCATCCAGACGCGGCGGCTTGCCGTCGTGCACCTGGGAATTGCGGTGCTGCAGATAGGCTGAGCGGATATAGGCGTATTTATCCAGGGCGGCTTCGTCCACCACCCTGTCCGTCGGCAACAGGCTGGCCCGCACCTCCACGCCACGCAGGACACTCAGGCTGTTGCGCAGCGGGACATCATCCACCTGCCGCCAGAGCGGGTAAGAATACTGATCCACTCCCCAGCCCGCCAGGTCGCGCATGGTGTTGGGGCCGATCAAGGGCAGGAATACATAGGGACCATCCGGCACGCCCCAAACCCCGAAGGTCTGACCGAAGTCTTCATCACCGGCTCCCATGCCCAACTCGCTGGCGACATCGAAGAGACCAAAAATACCCACGGTGGAATTCACCAGCAGACGCCCGAAACCGGTCAGTCCCTCTTCGGCCTTGCCTTGCAGCAAAGCATTGGCACCGCGATTCACATCCCAGATGTTTTCGTACAGATTGTGGATGCTCATCTTGGCGGGCAGGGGCACGGCGGCGTCATAGCCTTTGGCCAGGGGTTTCAAGGCGACCTTGTCGATGCCCTCGTGGACCGAGAACATGGCCCGGTTGAAGCCCTCGAAAGGGTCCTTGTCGCTCGGCGCCCGGGCCGTCCCGGCACAACCTGCAAGCAGGGCCAGCGCCATCAGGGCCAAAGTGGCTCGCCATCCGCAAGCGACGGATTCCAGCTGGGAATTCTTGTTCATTTTTTATCCTGACTCTCGGCTGCCTTGCTGAAGAGGAACTGGCCCACCAGTTTCTCCAGGACGACAGCCGACTGGGTTTTGAAGATGGTGTCTCCGGTCGCCAGTTTCCGTTCATCACCGCCGGGTTCGAGGCCCACATACTGGTCGCCCAGCAGGCCCGAGGTGTAGATGGAGGCAAAGGTGTCCTTGGGAAAGGTGTAGCGGGTATCAATATTCAGCAATACCACGGCCTCATAGGTTTCCGGATCGAAACGGATATCGGCCACCCGACCCACCACCACTCCGGCACTCTTCACCGGTCCTCTCACCTTGAGGCCGCCGATGTTATCAAACTTGGCCTGCAGTTGATACGTGTGCTCGATCTGGGCGCCGGAAAAACTGCCCACCTTGAATGCCAGAAACAACAGCGCCGCCATGCCAAGCGCGACAAAGAAACCAACCCAGAGGTCGAGGGTAGTGCGGTTCATGGGGTTCCCCGGAACATGAAAGAGGTCAACACAAAATCCAGCGCCAGAATGGCCAGAGCGGAAGTTACCACAGTGCGGGTGATGGCCCGGGATACGCCCTCGGCCGTCGGGTCCGCATCATAGCCTTCAAAGACGGCAATCAGCGCCACCGCCACACCAAAGACAAAGCTCTTGACGAAGCCATTCCATACGTCATAGCGAAAATCCACGGCATCCTGCATCTGCGCCCAGAACGAGCCATCATCCACGCCAATCAGCACCACGCCGATGAACCAGCCCCCAAAAATCCCCATGCTGGAGAACATGGCAGCCAGCAAGGGCATCGAAATCACCCCGCCCCAGAAGCGCGGCACCACGACCCGGGCGACCGGGTCCACGGCCATCATGTCCATCGCCTTCAACTGTTCGGTGGTCTTCATCAGGCCGATTTCAGCCGTGATGGCCGACCCGGCCCGGGAGGCAAACAACAGCCCCGCCACCACCGGACCCAGTTCCCGCAACAAGGAAAGCGCCACCACGGTGCCCAGGGCATCAGCCGAACCGTAACGCTGCAGGATTTCGTAACCCTGCAGGCCCAGCACCAAACCGACGAACAGGCCGGACACCAGGATGATGATCAGGGACAGCACGCCACTGAACCAGATCTCCCTCAAGGTGAGGGGATAGCGGCGCAAGATGGCGCCGGAATTGAGCAGCACCGCCAAGGAAAAACGGCTGGCATGCCCGAGCCGGGCGATCTTGTTTACCACCAGGGAACCCAGGCTGCGCAGGATGGCGAGAGGATTAAACACGCCCCACCTCCTGCAGCAGGTCATCCAGGATGGGGGGGGCTTTCAGATGGAAGGGGACGGGGCCATCCGCTTCTGCATAGACGAATTGATGCACGAAAGGGTCCCTGGAATGGCGGATCTCATCCGGCGTGCCTTCGGCCACGACCTGCCCCCCTGAAATGAAGTAGATGTAATCCACGATCAGCAGGGATTCCTGAACGTCGTGGGTGACCATGATGGAAGTGGCCCCCAGGGCATCATTGAGGCGCCGGATCAACTGCCCGATCACCCCCAGGGAAATGGGGTCCAGGCCGGTAAAGGGCTCGTCATACATGATCAGGGAAGGGTCCAGGGCAATCGCCCGAGCCAGGGCCACCCGCCGCGCCATGCCGCCGGAAAGGGAATTGGGCATCAGATCCTTGGCGCCGCGCAGGCCAACAGCCTGAAGCTTCATCAACACCAGGTCGCGGATCATTGCCTCGGGCAGGCGGGTGTGTTCCCGCAAGGGAAACGCCACATTCTCGAAAACGGACAAATCGGTAAACAGGGCGCCAAACTGAAAGAGCATGCCCATGCGCCGGCGCATGGCAAAAATCTGCGACCGGCTCATCTCGTTGATCACCTGGCCATCGACATCGATCTTGCCGGCCGAAGGACGCAACTGGCCGCCGATGCAGCGCAGCAAGGTCGTCTTGCCGCAACCGGAGCCGCCCATGATGGCCACCACCTTGCCCTTGGGAATGCGCATGTTGACACCCTGCAGCACGGGCTTGCCACCGTAATCAAACTGGAGGTTGTCGATATCGACCAGAATTTCGTCAGACATGCGGGGCTGATCAGGCAAGTGGGTATCGGAAGGGCGGATTCTAGCAGAGTCCTCCGGAAAGGCGTATGCCCCGAGGAATCCGCGTGGCTATAATCGGCCCATTGCACAACCGCAGACCCTGGCCAGACCATGCCGACACCCAAACCGCTACCCCAGCCGCTGCCCCAGCCGCTGCGGCTCATCGTCCACGATGAACCGGTCATTCCGCAATCCCCGGCCTTCACCCCGGCCTTCACCCCGGCCTTCACCCTGACCTTCACCCGGGCCGACCCTCCCGCCGCGCCGGTCCAGCCGAGGCGCCCGCTGGCCGGTGAGAGCCCGGCCTCGAATGCGCGGCAACTGCAGATCCCGCCATTTGCCGGCGCCCTTGCCGGCGCCCCCTATCTTGTCCTGATCGCCGGCGAATCCGGCAGGGGCAAGGAGCCCGTCGCCCAATCGGGCCGGCACCGCCAGACCCGGCGCAGCCCGCCGCCCTTCCTGGCGATAAACCGTGCTGTCCGGCGCCGCAGCGCCGTCTCCAACCACCTCGAAGCCTGGAGCCGCGCTTGAGCCTTTACCTGGACCACTTCGGCCTCGATGAAGCCCCCTTCCGCATCACCCCCCATCCGGATTTCTTCTATGCCGGGGCGAACCGGGGCCCGGTTCTGGACGCCCTGCTCCACGCCCTGGGAGATGAGGAAGGCATCATCAAGGTGAGCGGCGAAGTGGGCAGCGGCAAGACCATGCTCTGCCGGATGCTGCTGGAACGCCTGGGCGACCGGGTAGACAGCATTTACCTGGCCAACCCCTCCCTCTCCCGGCGCGAAATCCTCGTCGCCATCGGCGATGACCTGGGCCTCGAACTGCCCCCGGAAGGCACCCGCGGCATGACCCGGGCCCTGCAAAAAGCCTTGCTGGAGCGCCATGGAGCCGGGCGGCGTGTGGTGCTGCTGATCGACGAAGCCCACGCCATGCCGGCCGAATCCCTGGAAGAGGTCCGGCTGCTTTCCAATCTGGAATCCCGGCACAGCAAGCTCTTGCAGATCGTCCTGTTCGGCCAGCCGGAACTGGACGACCGCCTGGCCCGGCAGGACCTGCGCCAGCTGCGGGAGCGCATCACCCAGCATTTCCAGCTGCAACCCCTGCCGCGAGCAGATGTGGCCGCCTATCTGGAGTTTCGCCTGCGTACCGCCGGCTACCGCGGCCCCAACCCCTTCACCCCGGCGGCCACGCACCTGATCGCCAAAGCCTCCGGGGGCCTTACCCGGCGCATCAACATTCTGGCCGACAAGGCCCTGCTGGCAGCCTTCTCCCGGAACCTGCACCAGGTGGACCGGCCCCAGGCCCAGGCCGCCATTACCGACGCCCGCTTTCAACCCATCCAGCCGCAGCGTGTAAAACAGCCCCTGTCAAAGCCCCTGTCAAAACCCCTATTCTGGCGCAAACCCCTGGGGCTGGGGCTGGGGCTGGGGACCGGAGGGCTACTCGCCGCCCTGTGGGCTTTCGGCAAATCGCCCGGGCAGCAGACCCCGCCCCCCGCTCCGCCAGCCAGTCCGGCGCCCCACCTCACCTCTGCTCCCCCCCAAGAACCGGCCGCGGCCAAGCCCGTCCCGCCATCCTCCGGCCTGCCGCCCCGAACCGCCGCCCGGCTCGCCGCCTTCGAGGAGTGGATTCCGCTGGCCGACCCGACCCACTTCACCCTGCAACTGCTGGTCACCGACCTGGGCAGCAGCGGTGACGTGGAAGGCTTCCTGGAACGCATTCCGGCAGGCATGGACGCCGACACGCTGCGGGTGTACCGCGCCGGCCCACCGGGCCGCGAGCGGCTCGGCGTCATCTATGGCGACTATTCGAGCCGCACCGCGGCCAACACGGCGCTCCGGCAACTGCCCGACAGCATCCGCGCCAGCGGCCCCTATCCGCGCAGCATAAGCCGGTTACCCTGACAATCCCGGTGGGCGAGAACCTCGCTCCAAAAGTCGCATGGCAAATCCATGGATTGGTGGCTTGGCCAGTTTTTGCACCCTATAACCGGCAACATGGGCAGCAGGCAATGCGCGGCACACCGTTCGGGTGGTGACGCGGCATGGTTCTTACTGTTCCAGCATTACCATCAAGCAAGGAGCAAGCAATGCGACTGACAAGTAAAGGACAGGTCACAAAGGACAGGTCACCATCCCCCAAAACATCCGCGAGCTTGCTGGCTTGGTGCCGGGGTGCGAAGTGCGCTTTCAATTCCGCAATGGCCAGGTCCTTCTGGAAAAGGTCGAATCCGACGCCACCTTGCAACGACAACGCATTCTGGCCGCCATCCAGAATGTGGCGGGGAGCGCTACCGCCAATCGCGACTTGCGCACCGCCGACATGTTCTGCATGACGCGTCTGCGCATTCAGCGCAGTGACCTGCCTTGGGAAGCGGCACATCTGGCGGGCCAGGCCTTTCTGCAATATCACCGTCAAGGCGGGACGCGAACATCGCCCTTGCCTGACTAATGGCGCACATGCCCAAACGGCGGGTCTGCCGCTGCTCGCTCATCGAGCCATGTCCCGGCGACATCAACCGACTCACCACCTTCGCCTTCAATTCCTTCGAGTCTTTCACTTCGCCCTCTTCCTCACCCCGCGCCCAGTTACCCCGATTCTAAATCGGGTTCAGAGGACAACTATCCTGACTCAGGGGGCTGCCCCCATCGGGTGACGCCTGAAAATCCGTTGAAACGGGCTTCCAGTCCAGCATCGTGCAGATTTACCTGAACTCAACTGCCGGAAATGGGATGAAGCGGGCGACCTGCAGCGCCTTGCGCTGGGTCTTGAGTTGTTCGAGGGTCTGGACACCTGCCTTGCAAACGTGCACGCAATGCCTTGGACTTGTTCAAGAAATAGCACAACTCTCAAGGGGCCATCGTCATGCGCGTAGTGAATTTCTCCGAGGCACGCAACAGCCTCAAAAATGTGATCGATCAGGTCATCGACGATGCCGACTACACGGTCATCGCACGCCGGGATGCCCCCGATGCGGTCCTGATGTCGCTGGACACTTTCAACGGCCTGATGGAGACCGTCCATCTACTGAAGTCCCCTGCGAACGCCGCCCACCTGACCCGCTCCATCGAGCAGTACCGCCAGGGACAGGTGAAGCCGCGGGACTTGGTCGATGCCGATTGAAGACAAACGGCTGAAACTGACCTGGACCCTGGCCGCTTGGGACGATTACGAATACAGGCAGGGCCAGGACAAGAAGACCCTCAAGCGCATCAACGCCCTGATCGAGGACTGCCTGCGTCACCCTTTTGAGGGCATCGGCAAACCCGAGCCCCTCAAGGAAAACCTCTCGGGCTTCTGGTCGCGCCGCATCGACGCCACCCACCGGCTGGTTTACTGCGTCGACGACCAGGCCTTGGTGGTCATCGCCTGCCGTTACCACTGCCTGCAATAATCCTGAATCCGGCCGTTACCTGCCCCGTTACCTGGTCAATGCGAGCGGCTCTGGGGGGAGCCAGGGCGGGGGCGGCCGGGTGATTTTCGCCACCCCATCGTCCACGGACGCCTTCCAGCGCTTGGCCTGGGGCAACGGCTTTGCAACTGCGCGGACATGGCGCAAGGCCGCCCGGATATGGGCGATGCGCGCCGCCCGCTTGTCCACGGCGGCAGGCATCGGCGGCAAGCATCGGCGGCAGGTATCGGCGGCAAGTCAACGGCCACACCTGGGGCGTGCTGGCAGGAAATTCCGTTTTTCTGGATTCATATAGGAAACGTCGTTATACTCGCTTCCTATATGAAAAATATCCTCAATATTTCATTGACCACCACGCCTGAGCAGCGGGATCAGCTGGCTGCTTTGCAGCAGGCTTTTGCGCAGGTGTGCAATGCCTTGGCGCCAGTGGTGGTGCAGACCCGGTGCTGGAATCGGGTGGGGCTGCATCACATGACCTACCGGGGCTTGCGCGAGCGTTTTCCGCAGCTGGGTTCGCAGATGGTGTGCAATGCCATTTATTCGGTGTGCCGGGCTTCCCGCGCCGTGTACCGGGCGCTGGAGGGCAAGCCTCTGCCCTTGTTGCGTTTTCTGCCGGATGCACCGGTGTTCTTCGATCGCCATACCTTGAGTATCAAGAATGGGCTGTTGTCGATGTACACCCTGGATGGGCGTATTCATTTTCAGCTGGGTCTTGCGGATGAGGCCTTGCGCCGCTTTCAGGAAGAGCGGCTCAGGGAGATCGTTTTGCTGCGTGACCGCCAGGGGTATTCCTTGCGCTTTGCCTTTGCGGGCCAGGACAGCGAACTGGAGCAGGGAGGGGCGGTGGCGGAGTTGCCGGAGTTCGTGCTGGTGTTGCCGCAGCATGAGGCGGCTGGGCAGGATGGGGTGCGTCTGGCGGCCGAGGCGGCCGGCGCAGTGCTGCCGGGCTGAGGCCCGGCATTGTGGAGTTTGAGTGATGAAACCAGATCAGAAACATTCCTCGTTGTATGTGGCCGTGATGGCAGAGTGGCCTTTGCTGCGCCGGGCCTTGCTGTTCAGTTTTTGCATCAGCTTGCTGGTGCTGGCGCCGTCCTTGTACATGCTGGAGGTGTATGACCGGGTGGTGAATAGCCGGAACGAGATGACACTGGCCATGCTGACCGCCCTGGTTTTCCTGGCCTATGTGGTGATGGAGGTGCTGGAGTGGGCGCGGACCGGGGTGCTGCGGCGGGCCGCCGAGGCGGTGGATCGCAAGGTGGGGGAGCGGATCTTCAATACCGTGTTCGAGGCGAATTTGCGCCGCATTCCCGGGGTCGGCGTACAGCCTTTGCAGGATATGCGCACCCTGCGCGACTTTTTGTCCAGTCCGCCCATGACGGGCATGATGGATGCCCCGATGTCCCTGATTTTCGTGGTGGTGGTGTTTTACATCCACCCCTGGCTCGGGGTGATGTCCCTGGTCAGCGCGGTGCTGCAGGTGGGGGTGGCTTTCATGACGGAGCGCAGTTCCCATGCGCCGCTGAAGGAGGCGAACCGCTTTGCCGGGCAGGCTCAGAATTATGCCAGCAACAGTTTGCGCAATGCCCAGGTGATCGAGGCCATGGGCATGCAGTCCGGCATCCACAAGCGCTGGCTGGAGTTGCAGCACCAGTTGCTGATCCACCAGGCGAAGGCATCGGAAAAGGCCGGGGGGTTCGGAGCGCTGGCGAAGCTGGTGCAGTTGAGCACGTCTTCCCTGATGCTGGGTCTGGGCTGCTGGTTGATCATCGATGGTTTGTTTACCGGCAGTTCGGGCTTGCTGATGGTGGCTTCGATCCTGGGCGGGCGGGTATTGGCGCCCATCGTGCAGGTGATTGGCGGCTGGAAGAATGTGGTGGGTGCGCGGGAGGCTTATGCCCGTCTGGTGCGTCTGATGACGGAAGTGCCTTTGCGTGAACCGGGGATGCCCTTGCCGGCGCCGCAGGGCAATCTGACGGTGGAAAATCTGGTCGCGGGCGCGCCGGGTACTTCGTCGGTGCCGATCCTGCGCGGCGTGAGCTTTGCGGTGCCGGCCGGCAAGTTGCTGGTGGTGGTGGGACCTTCGGCTTCGGGTAAATCGACCTTGAGCCGTCTCCTGGTAGGAGTGTGGCCGGCCTTGAGCGGCAAGGTGCGCCTCGATGGGGTGGATATCTTTCCCTGGAACAAGGCGGAGCTGGGCCCGTATGTGGGTTATCTGCCCCAGGATGTGGAGTTGTTCGAAGGGACCCTGGCCGAGAATATCGCCCGCTTCAATGAGGTGGACCTTGCCCAGGTGGAAGCCGCTGCGCGCTCGGTGGGGCTGCACGAATTGATCATGAGTTTTCCCAAGGGTTATGACACCAATATCGGGGATGAGGGGTGTTTCCTGTCGGGTGGGCAGCGCCAGCGGGTGGGTCTGGCCCGGGCGATTTATGGAACGCCGAAACTGGTGGTGCTCGATGAGCCCAATTCCAGCCTCGATGAGCAGGGCGAGGCGGCCCTGGCGGCGACCTTGCAGGAACTGAAGGCCAAGGGGGTGACGGTGATTGTGGTGACGCACCGTACCAATGTGTTGCAGTTTGCCGACCTGATGCTGGTGATGCAGGAGGGCGCAGTGAGACTGTTCGGCCCTCGTGACGAGGTTCTGCGCGCGCTGCAGCGGGCCGCCCAGCCTGCGCCGCCTGCGGCCATGGCGGCTGCCCCGGCGGCCGTGGCCGCCTGATTGATCT
>NZ_JBASOH010000140.1:0-12435 GCF_049658005.1 Azovibrio sp.
CAGAACTGGGAGCAAGCCGAGCACACGGTGGCGCATCTCTCGCGCTGATCCGTTGTTGGGTTGAGCGGCATCGAACCAAAGCCGGCCTGCTAAACAACTACGCTCCGACCCGCGCCGCAATCTCAAGATCCTCCCTGGCCGGCCGCTGCTTCCAGAAGATCGATGCCGGCTGCAACGTGCTGCGCCGCACGGCCGAGGTGGCGCATGCCGAGGTGGCGCATGCCGGGGGGCAGCATGTCGGGGGGCAGCATGTCGGGGGGCAGCATGTATAAGCTGCTGGCGATCGGGTTTTCGGCGGGAGGCATGCCGCTGGCGAGCGGGATACTGGCGGCGCTGCCCGGCGACTATCCCCTGGCCATCGCCATCGTTACCCACCTGCCGGCGGGTCAGGATTCTGTCCTGGCCGAGATGCTGGATCGAGTCTCCTCCCTTCCCGTTGCCATGGTCATTGACAAAACCCCCATTCAGCCCGGTCACGTTTATGTGGCCCCGCCCGACTACCATCTGCTGGTGGAAAACCGGAATCGCTTCGCCCTCTCCATCGACGCCCCGGTGCTGTCGGTGCGCCCCAGTATCGACGTCCTGCTCGAAACGGCGGCGGAAGCCTTTGAAGACAGCCTGATCGCCCTGACCCTTTCCGGCGCCAACTCGGACGGGGCGTGCGGCATGGCCCGGGCGCATGAACTGGGCGCCATGACGATTGCCCTGAGTCCCCTCAAGACGGATTTTCGCACCCTGCCCGATGCCGTGTTGGCTGCGGTTGACGTGGATTACATCGCGGATCAGGATGAAATCATTGCTTTGCTTTGTGCTGCAGGAGAATGCGCATGAGCCGCACCCCCCGCATTCTCGTGGTCGATGATGTCGCCGCCAATCGTCTGGCGGTGCGCACCACGCTCAAGGGAATCGATGCCGAATTGTGCGAGGCCGACAACGGCTTTGACGCGGTCTCGATGTGCCTGGCCGAAGAATTCGCGCTGATCCTGCTGGACGTGCAGATGCCGGACATGGATGGTTTCGAGGTCTGCGAACAACTGCGCTCCAATCCGCAGACCAGTGAAATCCCCATCATCTTCCTCACCGCCGCCTACCGCGCCGATGAAGACAAGATTCATGGCTACCTGTCCGGCGCCACCGATTACCTGGCGAAGCCGATCAACGACCGCATCCTGCGCTCGAAAGTCCGGGTTTTCCTCAAACTCTACCGCCAGCAGCAAGCCCTGATCGAAGCCAACGCGGCCTTGTCGCGGGAGATTGATCGCCGCAAGCAGGTCGAAGAGAAACTGGAGCGGCAGGCCCGCACGGACCCGCTGACCGGCATCCTGAATCGGCGCGCCTTCTTCGACCTGGGCACGGCAGAGCTCAATCGCTTGCGCCGCTACGGCGGCAATGTCTGCATGGCCGTGCTCGACATCGACCACTTCAAGCATGTCAATGACACCTATGGCCATCAGGTCGGCGATGAAGTGCTGAAATTGCTGGCGACCACCCTCACTTCCCGCTTACGCACCAGCGACATTTTTGCCCGGATCGGCGGCGAGGAATTCGCCATCCTGCTGCTGGAAACCTCGCTGGCCGAGGCGGTCAGCAAGGTGGAAGAGCTGCTCGACGTGATGCGCGACACCGGATTCGTCCAGGAAAGCGAGGTCATCCACATTTCCTTTAGCGCCGGCGTGAGTGCGTTATCGGCCGATGACGACTCCATCGACCAGGCCTTCTCGCGTGCCGACAGGCTGCTTTACTGCGCCAAGGCCAACGGCCGCAGTTGCGTCTGTGCCTGATTGCGGCTCGCCGCAATGCCCAGGCGTGCCCCGCCCGCTGCGCGAACGCCGCCGGGGTTGCAAGATGCCGGGGTTGCGCAAATGCGGCTTGCCCCGGCGCCGGGTTTTCAGTGTCCGGGAGGCTGTCCGGGGCGCTGTTGTGGGGCGCTGTTGGGGCCTCAGCTGGGCTTGCTGGAATTTTCCTGCATCCTGGCGAGGGCTTCGCGGCCGGAGAGCAGGTGGTCGTGCATCCGCTTTTCCGCCAGGGCCGCATCCCCCGCCTGCAGGGCGGCAAGTATGCCCCGATGTTCTTCCAGCGATTGCTGCAGCCGGCCTTCCAGGGAGAGGGAGTGCAGGCGGGAGAGCTTCAAGACCTTGCGCAGGTCCTGGATCACCTGCTGCAGCCAGCGGTTTCCGGCCAGCTCCTGGATGGCTTTGTGGAACGCCTGGTTGGCCTCGAAGAAGTCGGCCATGCGGTTTTCCCGGGCGATTTGCTCCAGCCGTTCGTGCAGGGCGGCGAGCCGCTCCAGGTCGGCCTTGTCCACCTTGTCCATCTTGCGCACGGCCTCGGCGGCGCAGCGGCCTTCCAGCAGGGCAATGAGAGGGAAGATGTCATCCAGGTCCTGAGGCAGGATCTCCGTCACATAACAACCGCGCCGGGGCTTTAGCACCACCAGTCCCTCCGAGGCCAGCACCTTGAGGGCTTCCCGCAGGGGGGTGCGGGAGATGCCGTACTGTTCCGCCAGCTTTTGCTCGTCGACCCAGGTGCCGGGCAGCAGTTCGTGGGCAAAGATGCGCTGACGCAAACGTTCGGCAACTTCCTGGTACAAGGCGGTGGGGGAGATCCGGGCGGTCATGGTTCCTGAATTCGGAGGATGACTGAGGCAGTCACATGAGGCAGTCACTCATGGGCTTGCATTCATAATTATGGATAAAGTATTATCCACGAGCTTGGATGTCAACTTTTTGCTGGTCAGCATAGAATGGTGGATTCTGCTTCGACTTGACCAAAAAAACGACTGAGACTGGATATCTGACTGCGAGAGGCGACTATGTCTGAACAATTCAAAAATTCCGATGACCTCGATGCCTGGGCTGCCGCTGCCGCCAGGCAGGCCCCAGGGGGCGATGTCAGCAAACTCGACTGGCAGACTCCCGAGGGCCTGACCGTCAAGCCCTTGTACACGAAGAAGGATACGGAGCCTCTGCCGTATACCGACACCCTGCCCGGATTTGCCCCCTTCTTGCGCGGGCCCCAGCCCACCATGTATGCGGTGAAGCCCTGGACCATCCGCCAGTACGCCGGCTTTTCCACCGCCGAGGAATCCAACGCCTTCTACCGCAAGGCGCTGGCGGCTGGCGGCCAGGGCGTTTCCGTGGCCTTCGACCTGGCGACGCACCGCGGTTACGACTCCGATAACGCCCGGGTGACCGGCGACGTGGGCAAGGCCGGCGTCGCCATCGACTCGGTCGAGGACATGAAGATCCTGTTTGACGGCATCCCGCTCGACAAGGTGTCTGTCTCCATGACCATGAACGGCGCCGTGCTGCCGATCCTGGCCGGCTACATCGTCGCGGCCGAAGAACAGGGCGTGTCGCAGGACAAGCTCTCCGGCACGATCCAGAACGACATTCTCAAGGAATTCATGGTGCGGAACACCTATATCTATCCGCCCAAGCCTTCCATGAAGATCATTGCCGACATCTTCGCCTACACGGCGCAGCACATGCCGAAGTTCAACTCCATTTCCATTTCCGGCTATCACATCCAGGAAGCCGGCGCCAACCAGGCCATCGAGCTGGCCTTCACCCTGGCCGACGGCATGGAATACGTGCGCACCGGCATCCAGGCCGGCATGGACGTGGATACCTTCGCCGGCCGCCTGTCCTTTTTCTGGGGCGTCGGGATGAATTTCTATCTCGAAATCGCCAAGATGCGCGCCGCCCGCCTGCTCTGGCATCGCATCATGACCCAGTTCGATGCCAGAAACCCGAAGTCGATGATGCTGCGCACCCACTGCCAGACATCCGGCTGGTCGCTGACCGAGCAGGACCCGTACAACAACGTCGTCCGCACTACCATCGAAGCCATGGCGGCGGTCTTTGGCGGCACCCAGTCGCTGCACACCAACGCGCTCGATGAAGCCATCGCCCTGCCGACCGAGTTCTCTGCCCGCATCGCCCGCAACACCCAGCTCATCATCCAGGAAGAAACCCACATCACCCACGTCGTCGACCCCTGGGGCGGCTCCTACATGATGGAAAAGCTGACCCAGGACATGGCCGACAAGGCCTGGGGCATCATCCAGGAAATCGAAGCCATGGGCGGCATGACCAAGGCCGTCGAATCGGGCTGGGCCAAGATGCAGGTCGAAACCTGCGCCGCCGACAAGCAGGCGCGCATCGACTCCGGCAAGGACGTCATCGTCGGCGTCAACAAGTACAAGCTGGCCAAGGAAGACCGGATCGACATTCTCGACATCGACAACCACGCCGTGCGTGAAGCCCAGATCGCCCGCCTCAGGAAAATCCGCGAGACCCGCGACGCGGCCGCCGTGCAAGCCGCCCTGGAAGCCCTGACCCAGTCTGCCGAGAGCGGCGCGGGCAACCTGCTCGACCTGACCGTCAAGGCCATCCGCCTGCGCGCCACCGTGGGGGAAGTGTCCGATGCCCTGGAAAAGGTGTTTGGCCGCTTCCGCGCCAACAACCAGACCATTTCCGGGGTTTATGGAGGGGTCGTGGAAGGCCAGGAAAGCTGGGAAACCATCAAGGCCGACATCGCCCGGTTCGCCGAAGAACAAGGCCGCCGGCCGCGCATCATGATTGCCAAGCTCGGCCAGGACGGTCACGACCGGGGCGCCAAGGTGGTGGCGACCGCCTTCGCCGACCTCGGGTTCGACATCGACATGGGGCCGCTGTTCCAGACCCCGGAAGAAGCGGCCCGTCAGGCCATCGAAAATGACGTGCACGCCATCGGCTGCTCCTCCCTGGCGGCTGGCCACAAGACGCTGGTGCCGCAGCTGATCCAGGCCTTGAAGGAGCAGGGCGGCGAGGACATCATCGTCTTCGTTGGCGGCGTCATTCCGTCCCAGGACTACGACTACCTGTACAACGCCGGTGCCAAGGCCATCTTCGGGCCGGGTACCCGCATCGAGGATTCCGCCCGGCGGGTGCTGGAAGAAATCAGGAAAGCACTGCGCGGCTGATCCTGAGCGAGCCATGCAGATGACGCAAGCGCTGTCGGCCGGTCCGCATCAGCTCACACCTGCGGACCAGGCCTTGGTAGACGGGGTGCTGGCGGGCCGGCGCCGGGCCCTGGCCAAGGCCATCACCCTGATCGAATCGACCCGCTGCGACCATCAGGAGCGGGCCCAGGAACTGCTGGCCGCCTTGCTGCCTTACACCGGCAAGGCCATCCGCATCGGCATTTCCGGGGTGCCCGGGGCGGGCAAGTCCACCTTCATCGAGGCCCTGGGCAATTACCTGATCGACCACGGCCACCGGCTGGCGGTGCTGGCCGTGGACCCGTCGTCCTCCATCAGCGGCGGCTCCATCCTGGGCGACAAGACCCGCATGGAAACCCTGTGCCAGCGCGAAGAAGCCTTCATCCGTCCCAGTCCTTCCGCCGGCAGTCTCGGCGGCGTGGCCGAGAAGACCCGGGAGGCGATGCTGCTTTGTGAAGCGGCCGGCTTTGACGTGATCATCGTCGAGACCGTCGGCGTCGGACAAAGTGAAACCACGGTGGCGGGCATGGTGGACCTGTTCGTCCTGCTGCAGCTCCCCAATGCCGGTGATGATCTGCAGGCCATCAAGAAGGGCATCGTCGAGATTGCCGATCTGGTGGTGATCAACAAGGCCGACATCGACCCCCAGGCCGCCCAGGTGACGCGGGCGCAGTGGAACCAGGCCTTGCACTTGCTGCGGCACGCTTCTCCCAACTGGTCGCCGCCGGTATTGAGCCTCAGCGCCCTGAAGAAGGAAGGCCTTGCCGAATTCTGGGCCCAGGTGCAGAACTACCGGGAGGCCCTGACGCCGACCGGCGAATTCGAGGCCAGGCGCCGGCACCAGGCGGTGGACTGGATGTGGCAGTTGATCCACTTGGGTCTGAACCAGTATTTCCGGCGCCACCCCGCCGTCCGGGAGGCCCTGCCCGGGCTGATCCAGGCGGTTGAGGCCGGACGTGTCACCCCCGCAGCCGCTGCCTATGGGCTGCTCAAGTTCCTGAATCCCGAATCCTGACTCTTAGAAGGAGATTCCTACATGCATGACATCATCCACCGGCTCGAAGCGAAGCGGGAGGCGGCCCGTCTGGGCGGCGGCCAGAAGCGGATCGACGCCCAGCACAAGAAAGGCAAGCTCTCTGCCCGCGAGCGCATCGAACTGTTCCTCGACCCGGATTCCTTCGAGGAATGGGATATGTTCAAGGAGCATCGCTGCACCGATTTCGGCATGGATCAGGGCGAGAAGATCCCGGGCGACGGGGTCGTGACTGGCTACGGCACCGTCAATGGCCGTCTGGTATTCGTGTTCTCCCAGGACTTCACCGTGTTCGGTGGTTCCCTGTCCGAGACTCATGCCGAGAAGATCTGCAAGGTCATGGACCACGCCATGAAGGTCGGCGCGCCCGTGATCGGCCTCAATGACTCGGGCGGCGCCCGCATCCAGGAAGGCGTGGCCTCCCTGGGTGGCTATGCCGATGTGTTCCAGCGCAACGTCATGGCCTCCGGGGTGATTCCCCAGATTTCGATGATCATGGGCCCCTGCGCCGGCGGCGCGGTGTACTCCCCGGCCATGACCGACTTCATCTTCATGGTGAAGGACACCTCCTACATGTTCGTCACCGGCCCCGACGTGGTGAAAACCGTGACCCACGAGGAAGTGACCGCCGAGGAACTGGGCGGCGCCGTAACCCACAACACCAAGTCCGGCGTCGCCGACCTGGCCTTCGAGAATGATGTGGAGGCGCTCATCTACCTGCGCCGCCTGATCAATTTCCTGCCCTCCAGCAACCGGGAGAAGCCCCCGGTCCTGCCCACCGACGACCCGGCCGAGCGCTTCGACCATTCCCTGGACACCCTGGTGCCGGACAACGCCAACCAGCCCTATGACATGAAGGAGCTGATCATCAAGGTGGTCGATGATTGCGACTTCTTCGAGATCCAGCCCGACTACGCCAAGAACATCATCACCGGCTTTGCCCGCATGGATGGTTCCACCGTCGGCATCGTCGCCAACCAGCCCCTGGTGCTGGCCGGCTGTCTCGACATCAAGTCCTCCATCAAGGCGGCCCGCTTCGTGCGCTTTTGCGATGCCTTCAACATTCCCATCATCACCTTCGTGGACGTGCCCGGCTTCATGCCCGGCACCACCCAGGAATACGGCGGCATCATCAAGCACGGCGCCAAGCTGCTCTATGCCTATGCCGAGTGCACCGTGCCCAAGGTCACCGTGATCACCCGCAAGGCCTACGGCGGCGCCTATGACGTGATGTCTTCGAAGCACCTGCGCGGTGACGTGAACCTCGCCTGGCCTTCTGCCGAAATCGCCGTGATGGGCCCCAAGGGCGCCGTGGAGATCATCTTCCGCGAAGAAAAGAACGACCCCGCCAAGCTCGCCCAGCGCGAGGCCGAATACAAGGAAAAGTTCGCCAATCCCTTCGTGGCCGCCAGCCGGGGCTTCATTGATGATGTGATCATGCCCCACGCGACGAGGAAGCGCATCTGCCGGTCCCTGGCCATGCTCGCCGACAAGCAACTCGAAAATCCGTGGCGCAAGCACGGCAATATTCCGCTCTGATGAATAACGTCCATCGCGAAGGCGCGCAGGCGCAACGGAGTCGCAGGGTGTTTCCTTTGCGTAACTTCGCGTCCCCCGCGCCTCTGCGTTGAAAGGCTTTTTATGTTCAAGAAAATACTGATCGCAAACCGTGGTGAAATTGCCTGCCGCGTCATCAAGACTGCCAGGAAGATGGGCATCCAGACCGTCGCCGTGTATTCCGTGGCGGACAAGGACGCCCTCTTCGTCGACATGGCCGACGAAGCCGTGTGCATCGGCCCGGCCGCTTCCAAGGAATCCTACCTGGTCGCCGACAAGATCATCGCCGCCTGTAAAGAGACCGGCGCTGAAGCCGTCCACCCTGGCTACGGCTTCCTCTCCGAAAATGCCGAATTCTCCCGCCGCCTGGAAGAAGAGGGCATCAAGTTCATCGGCCCCAAACACGGCTCCATCGCCAGGATGGGCGACAAGATCGAGTCCAAGAAGCTCGCCATCGAAGCGGGGGTCAATACCATTCCAGGCTATAACGAGGCCATCGATGGTCCCGACGCCGCCGTGGAAATCGCCCGGAAGATCGGCTACCCGGTGATGATCAAGGCCTCCGCCGGCGGCGGCGGCAAGGGCCTGCGCGTGGCCTACAACGACGCCGAAGCTCACGAAGGCTTTTCCTCCTGCGTCAATGAGGCGCGCAACTCCTTCGGCGACGACCGGGTCTTCATCGAAAAGTACGTGCTCGAACCCCGCCACATCGAAATCCAGGTGCTGGGCGACTCCCATGGCAACTATGTATATCTGAACGAGCGCGACTGCTCCATCCAGCGCCGGCACCAGAAGGTCATCGAAGAGGCCCCGAGCCCCTTCGTCGATGCCGCGATGCGCAAGGCCATGGGCGAGCAGGCCGTGGCCCTGGCCCGGGCGGTGAATTACGAATCCGCCGGGACGGTGGAATTCGTGGTCTCCGGTGCCACCAAGGAGTTCTTCTTCCTGGAAATGAACACCCGTCTACAGGTCGAGCACCCGGTGACCGAAATGATCACCGGCCTCGATCTCGTCGAACAGATGATCCGCGTCGCCTATGGCGAAAAGCTGCCCATCACCCAGAAGGACGTGAAGATCAACGGCTGGTCCATGGAATGCCGGATCAACGCCGAAGACCCCTTCCGCGGCTTCTTGCCTTCCACCGGCCGGCTGGTGAAATTCCAGCCCCCGGCCGAAATTCCCGGCCAGGTGCGGGTGGATACCGGCGTCTATGAGGGCGGCGAAATCTCGATGTACTACGACTCCATGATCGCCAAGCTGATCGTGCACGGCGCCACCCGCGAGCAGGCCATCAGCCGCATGCGCGACGCCCTGAACGGCTTCGTGATCCGTGGCATCTCCTCGAACATTCCCTTCCAGGCCGCGCTGATGCAGCACCCGCGCTTTCAGTCCGGGATCTTCGATACCAGTTTCATCGCCAAGGAATACCCGAACGGTTTCGACGCTTCCATGGTGCCCCACGACGATCCGGCCCTCCTGATCTCCGTCGCCGCCTTCGTGCATCGCCGCTACATCGACCGGGCCGCCAGGATTTCCGGCCAGATGCCCGGCCATGAGCGCCTGGTGAGCGACGAGTGGGTGGTGATCCGCAACAACGAGCGCTACCCCGTGGTGGCGACCCCGATCAAGGGCGGATACCGGGTCGATTACAACGGCGAGCAGTACAACGTCCTCTCCGACTGGCGCCTGGGTCAATCCCTGTTCAACGGCACCTGCAACGGCGAACCCTTCACCCTCCAGGTCGAACGCCACCGCATGACCTACCAGCTGTTCCACTGGGGCACCCGCGCCGACATGATGGTGATGTCCGCCCACGCTGCCGAACTGCTGGCCCTGATGCCCGAGAAGCAGGCCCCCGACCTGTCCAGGTTCCTGCTTTCCCCGATGCCCGGCCTGCTGCGCGAAGTGGCCGTGAGCGAGGGGCAGGAGGTGAAGGCCGGCGAGAAGCTGGCCGTCATCGAAGCCATGAAGATGGAAAACATCCTGAAGGCCGAACAGGACTGCAAGGTGAAGAAGATCGTCGCCACCGCCGGCGCCAGCCTGTCCGTGGACGAGGTCATCATCGAGTTCGAGTGATCCCGGAGCGGGCCGGTCTGCTGCTGGCAGGCCAGCGTTGTACCGCACTTGCGTTCTTTGCCCGTCTCCGGACGGGCTTTTTTTGCGGTTTTGCCGAGCTCGACTCCGGCCAGTAAGCCGGGCGTCGCCCCGGCTGGATGAACGCCGCGATCTGAAACAGCGACGGCTTCCGGGGAAAAATCCCCCGCATCGACCCCGGCGAGCCTTGCTCCGTGCCCTCCGTGCCCTCCGTGCCAACACCCGGTCGGCGACCAGCTTTCGCCCCGGGGTGTCTGGCAGGCTAAAATGACGACTCATTGCCTCAATGCCTGCTTCATGAACATCACCCCTTTCCTGGCCCTGGCCTGCCCCCTCGATGGAGCGCCTTTGCAACGCAGCGCTTCTCACTGGAGCTGCGCCGCCGGTCATCATTTCGACATCGCCCGCCAGGGTTACACCCACCTGCTGCCGGTGCAGAAGAAGCGCTCCCTGGACCCGGGCGACAGCAAGGCGATGGTGGCGGCCCGGCGGCGGTTTCTCAATGCCGGTGGCTACGAGCCGATTGCCTCAGCGGTGAGCAAGGCGGTGCTGGCCGGATTGCCGCCCGGCGCGACGATCCGTTGTCTCGATGCGGGCAGCGGCGAAGGCTATTACCTGCGCCAGCTGGCGGCCGCCAGCGCTGCCGGGCAAAGCCTGGCGCTGCTGGGGCTGGATATTTCCAAGTGGGCAGTGCTGGCCGCAGCGCAGCAGGACCGGCGGCCCAACTGGGTGGTGGGCAGCAATGCCAATCTGCCGGTGCTGCCAGGCAGCCTGGACCGGGTGCTGTGCCTGTTTGGTTTTCCCGTCCATGCCGAGTTTGCCCGGGTCCTGAAACCCGGCGGTCAGTTGCTGCAGGTGGATGCGGGGCCGGATCACCTGCGCGAACTACGGGAAATCATTTACCCCCGCCTGAAGCCGGAACGCACCGACGAGACCCGGACAGCGGCGGGTTTCGAGCTGCTGGACACGGAAACGCTGCGGTTTTCCCTGGTGCTGAGCCGTGGCGAACAGATTGCCGATCTGCTGGCCATGACGCCCCATCTCTACCGGGCCAGCGCCGAAGGCCGGGCCCGGGCGGCAGCGCTGACCCGGCTGACCGTGACGGTGGATGTGCGCCTGAGCCGTTTTACCGTCCAGCACCCACCGATTTTTTGACCTGAACCGGAACCTTCCATGAAAAACATCAAGCTGAGTCTCTGGGCCCTGCTGCTGGGCCTCACGGGTTTGTGGCTGCTGGCCGATACCCTGGTCCCCGAGCCCTTTACCTACTTTTCCTTTCGCGACGCGTTCATGCAGTACAGCGGCCTGATCGGCATCGGCGCCATGAGCGCGGCCATGTTTCTGGCGACCCGGCCGAAGTGGCTGGAGCCCCATCTGGACGGGCTGGACAAGATGTACCGTCTGCACAAATGGCTGGGCATCACCGGGCTGACGGTTGCGGTGCTGCACTGGTGGTGGGCTCAGGGCAGCAAATGGATGGTGGGCTGGGGCTGGCTGGACAAGCCGGCGCGCAAGGGCGACCCCGGCAGCAGCCTCGGCCCGGTGGCAAAATGGCTGCACAGCCAGCGCGGGCTGGCCGAAGACCTGGGGGAATGGGCCTTTTATGCGGCGGTGATCCTGATTGCCCTGGCCTTGATCAAGCGTTTTCCCTATCACCTGTTTGCCAAGGTCCACAAATTGCTGGCTGTCGTCTATCTGGTGCTGGTTTACCACGGCCTGGTGCTGAGCAAGTTTGCCTACTGGAGCCAGCCCGTGGGCTGGGTGCTGGCGTTGATGCTGGTGGCGGGCAGCACGGCCGCCGTGCTGGTATTGGCGGGCCGGGTCGGCGCCCGGCGCAAGGCCCGTGGCAGGATCGAGTCGCTGACCTATTACCCGGAACTGCAGGTGCTGGAAACCGCCGTGGAACTGGAACCCGGTTGGTCTGGGCACAAGGCTGGCCAGTTTGCCTTTGTCACTTCCGACCCGGGCGAAGGGGCCCACCCCTACACCATCGCCTCGGCCTGGGAGCCGGAAAAGCGCCGCATCGTCTTCATCACCAAGGCCCTGGGCGATCACACCCGCCGCCTGCGGGACTGCCTCACGGTCGGCGCCCCGGTCACCGTGGAGGGGCCTTATGGCTGCTTCGACTTCGAGAGCCCCCAGCCGCGCCAGATCTGGATCGGGGCCGGGATCGGCATCACGCCCTTTGTCGCCCGCATGAAACAGCTGGCGCTCAGCGGTGCAACCCGGCCGATTGATCTGTTTCATCCGACGTCGGAGTTTTCCCAGGCCGCCATGGACAAGCTGAGCGCCGCAGCCCGGGCGGCGGGTGTGCAACTGCATGTGCTGATCAGCCCCCGGGACGGACGTCTGGATGGGGAACGGATCCGCGCCGCCGTGCCCGAGTGGCGTTCAGCCAGCATCTGGTTCTGCGGGCCACCGGGCTTCGGCGAGGCCCTGCGCCAGGACTTCGTGGCCCACGGTATAAAGCCCAGGGATTTTCACCAGGAACTGTTTTTGATGCGCTGAAGCGGTGGCCCGGCGCGGGCCGCAAAGGCATCGAGCGCGAACCTGGCGAACCCGGGCGCGAACCCGGGCGGGGGTGTCGCGGCGCTCTTCCCCGGCCCCGCTTCCCGCCTGCGCCTCGTTGCCGCTCTTTTGCCCGCGGATGCAAGGAGGGTAAGGAGGGTAAGAGGGGGGGAAAGGAGGCCGGCGGCGCTGTCAGATTGTGCGGCGCGGGAAACGAGACTGGCGTGCCGAAAATGCAGGGCAGCTATAAGGGGAGGGA
>NZ_JBASOH010000141.1:0-2317 GCF_049658005.1 Azovibrio sp.
ACAAAGGCTTGATGGGGGTGTCGATGTCCAGGATCCACGGGGTGTTCAAGGCCGCCTGCACGCTGCCCAGCCATTTTTTTGCTTCACCCATCTTCACCCATCTGGTGACTCCTGCTCATTCGTTGAAACTGGCTGCCAGTCTGGCATCGTGCCGCTTTCCCTGAGCTCGACTGCCGGATTCAGGATAATAGGGGACACCCATCGGGTGACTCCCTTGATCAACCCCAAAACCTTAGCTTGCCAGCCATTCCGACTAAATGCACGTCACCCACCGAGATTTTTTGGTTCAGGGGTTACAACGAGCTTTCGCCATGTTAGGATCATGCCATCGGCCTAAGGGAGGGCGTCAGGGCCGCAGCGGAAATTTCATGTTGATCGCATCACCCTGAAAAGGTGAACAATGCTTGCAAGACTCCTCACTGCCAGCCTGCTTCCCGGCATCCTGGCAGCCTGCGCGGCCCCCGCTCCCCGGGAACCGCTCAAAGGTCACCTCAACCGCCAGCAGAATCAGGCCCCTCTCGCCGCCGGCACCATCCCCGCACCGGTCCGGCAAACCCTGGCGCTGCCACCTCCCAGGCCGGCTCCCAAGGCAGAAACCTATAGTGTCGTGGTCCACAATGTCCGGGTCGAAGATTTGCTCTTTGCCTTGGCCCGGGATGCCAAACTCAATGTCGACATTTACCCGGGCATGAGCGGCAACGTCAGCCTCAATGCCATCGACCAGACTCTGCCTCAGTTGCTCTCCCGCATCGCCAAACAGGTCGACATGCGCTTCGAACTGGACGGCCCGAATCTGGTCGTCATGCCGGATACGCCCTTCCTGAAGCACTACAAGATGGATTACGTCAATCTGAGCCGCAGCGTCACCGGCACCGTGGCCACCAACACGCAGATCAGCACCGGGGGAACAGGCGACAACGGCACGACATCAGCGCTGGGCAGCGGCAACATTTCCAGCACCCGGGTCGAGAACAGCTCGAAGAACATGTTCTGGGATTCCCTGGAAAAAAACATCCAGGACATCCTGCGGGAAACGGACAAAATCCTGCCCGAAGGCAGCGCCGAGGAAGCGGAAGAGTTTTCCGGCGCCTTCAGCGGCACACCCCAGCCAACGCCCAACCGCAACAGCCGCAGCAACAGCCGCAGCAATCCTCAGCCCAGCCTGAGCGAAGGCCAGGCGCGCGGCACCCGGATCACGCGGCGCAGCACCTTCCGTGAAGCGGCCTCGGTGATCATCAATCCCGAAACGGGCGTGGTCACCGTGCGCGCCACCGGACGACAGCATGAACGCATCCAGGAATTCATCGACAAGGTCAGCAATTCCGCCCGCCGCCAGGTGATGATCGAAGCCACCATCGTCGAGGTGGAACTAGGCGACGGCTACCAGCAAGGCATCGAATGGAACCGGATCTGGGCGGGCGGCAACAAGTCCTTCAGCCTGACCTCCACCTCATCCACCAATGGCGTCAACCCGGCCCTGACCCCGTTCGTGCTCAAATTCACCAATCAGGGCAACCCGCTCGACCTGACCTTGAACCTGCTCGAATCCTTCGGCACCACCAAGGTGCTGTCCAGCCCCCGCCTGTCGGTCCTCAACAACCAGACGGCCCTGCTCAAGGTGGTGGAAAACGTGGTGTATTTCAACATCAAGGCCGACATCACCCCGGGCAACACCAACACCAATGCCATGGTGGCCTATACGACGACGCCCCAGACGGTTTCGGTCGGCCTGGTGATGACGGTAACCCCCCAGATCAGCGACAACGACAATATCATCCTCAATGTCCGCCCCACCATCTCCAGCATCGCCGCCATGGTGAAAGATCCGAACCCGGACATTCCCACCGAGGTCGCCAACCAGATACCCCAGATCCGCACCCGCGAAATCGAATCCGTCCTGCGGGTTTCCAGCGGCGATATTGCCGTGCTGGGCGGCCTGATGGAAGACCGGATCGAGTACAAGACGGGCCGGGTGCCCGTGCTAGGCCAAATCCCCCTGGCCGGCGAGCTATTCACCTCGCGCAACAACAACGCCAAAAAATCGGAACTGGTGATTTTCCTGCGCCCCGTCGTCATTCGTGACCCCAGCCTGGGCGGCAACTACAGCAGCCTGGAAGGCTACCTGCCCGATCAGCGTTTCTTCAGCCAGCCACCCGAGGCCCAGCCGCTCAACCCGGCCTGGCCCGACACCGGCCCAAAGAAGAGCGCGCCATGAGCCTGCTCATGGAGGCCCTGAAACGGGCGCCCGCCGGCCCCGCTGCCGCCCCTGCCGGCCGGCCCGGTCTGGCCCTGCATCTGGAGGCGATGAATGCCGACC